>NZ_JACSOF010000097.1:0-24853 GCF_014349205.1 Photobacterium sp. BZF1 | reverse complement strand
TTCTTACATTCTTCATATTTGTATGATTTTAAATATAAAGTGTCTTGATTTAACTCTGTGTGGTTACAAGTCAGGGAAAAATACCCGCCAATAGGTTTGACATTGAAATATGAGATCTCTAATATCTCGCTCCGTCAACAAGGAGGTTTGATGTAAAACACTTTTGAAATATCTAACCTTATGTGGGAAATGAAATGAAAAAATCTCTTATCGCTTTATCTTTGGTTTCTGTTTTTGCTGCTGGCACAGCATCTGCTGCGTCTGTTGATTCTGAGTTTGCAAATGTTAATGACATATTGAATGAGTTGCATGACTCAGGGGCAACTATCAAAACTGGTGGCGAACATACGACTATTGTTGAGACTGTTGAAGGAGATAAATACTTCGTACAAAGCACAGACAATGGTTACAAAATTAATCGTCCTGGTCTAAAAGGGCGCACCGATATCAAAGTCACAGCCGACGGTAAGATCACGCATATTAATGGGGAGTTCCAGGGCAAAATTAAAGATGATGAGCTCCCTGAACCAGTTAAACGCCCAGAAGATATGATTAACGATAACTCGAATGCAATTTCTGACTTAGATAAAGCAGGAAGTGCGGCTTACGATGAAATCTACAAAACTGGCGGCAAAGCTGTTGAAGATATCTACAACACCGGCTCGGCTGTAGCAGCCAAGTCTGTAGCAAACGAACAGCGTATCGACTCATTGGAAACTGGCTTTAAAGACATGGCTGCTCGCCAAGACCGCTTCGAAGAAAAGCTAAACAAAATGGACAAGAAAATGGATGGAGTGATGGCTGGTACTCACGCGGTGACCAATGCCCGTCCAATGGTTGCTGGTGGTCAGACTGCCTTTGGTGTTGGTACTGGTTTCGCTGGTTCAGCACAAGCGGTAGCAGTCGGTGTTGCCCATAACTTTAAAGACTCTGCTTGGTCTCTATCTGCAACTACTAACGTTTCTACCGGTAGTGGCGTGAAGACCCAGATATCGGGTGGCGTTGGCGCACACTACGTGTTCTAAGCATTCCCACATCCTGTTTATGGCTGCTACAGGCGAAACAAGCAGCCCATTTACCAGTAACTTAGTCATGGGGTGACTCGTTACTGTTAAGTGTCTCCACACTTGCCAGTTGATGCCTGGTAAAAAGCATCACACCAAGTTCGCTAGGCTTGGTGGATGGTTATAGAAAAGTAGCCGGTCCCTAGCCACCGGCTTAAAGCTCAAGGCTAGGGCACTTAATTAATGCATGGTGGCGAGATACCCTTACTTCATTAGATAAGTGTTGTCCCTATGCGACGCTGAACGGGCGGGGCCCCGTATAAACAGCCTCCTGGCCGAGCAATCTGCCAACTGCAACTCACCCGCTGGTATATCGGGCAATATATACCGAATGTTCATGTTATGTATTGTGTTGATACTACTTTTCTAGGTATGTCTTTGACTGTTCGGCCACTCTATTATTAAGAGTGGCTTTTTTTTTAATCGAACTATATGATTCATCGCGTATAGTGATTAAGGGTTAAATCATGACAAAAGACATCAAGGCACACGAGACTACAAGCGGCCTGGCGTGGGTTGCAACAAGACTTCTGAATAATAAGATTCAACTTGCAATCTCTGAGCGTTATAGCGAAATCAACGTTGAGCAGTTAACCATGCTGATGGAGTTGGCATACGAAGATGGGATCAGGCCAACCACTTTGGCTAAGCGTATGACACGCAGCAAAGGGACTATCTCTAGCCTTATTCGTCATGCGACCAAAAATGGCTATATTGCTTCAGCGCCGGATCCAGCAAACAAAAATGCCAAGCGTATTCACTTGACGATCAAAGGCAAGGAAGTTCACGATGAGTTGATGCCGATTCTGATGGATATATTAATTGGTTCTACCGAAGGTATTGATCCTGCCGATCTGGAAGCCACTCAGCGAGTGATGACGAAAATCATCAAAACCGAGTATCCCGAGTACTTCGAATATTAATAAGAGGGTCGCCATTTGGGCGGCCTTTTTCGCCCTTTTCACTGCTTTTGCCACGCCCTCTTTGTGTTGCCCGCCTTATCCAACATATTGTTTTCTGCCGATTACGGCTCTTGTTATGAGCCTAGAGTCAATGATCTCGAGTTTGGTGTTATCTAATAGTTTCCATTAGGCCTTATTGAACGATTGGTTTGTTGATATGATTACCACCAATATGTTTGATGTTGAATTTTAATGATGCACACTTTGAGGAGTACCTATGGCTCATTTATCAATGCCAGCCTTAATTGCCATGTTTTTCGCTGCCTGTATGACAACGGATTCACTTTCCGTAATGCCTTTTAACGAACTGGAATGCATACAGAAAATAGTGAAAATACCTTGTGATAGACAGCCTATAGACGCGTACCTTGATGAAGCGAACGTAGAGGCGGTTTTGGTAGAGGAACGCAATGATGATTCAAATGGTTAGCGGGGAAGACTGTATGCATCCTGAATAATGGTTCGACATTAACTCTTTTTTGTTGATAAGGTTTGATGTTGAATCTATTATCTCCGCAACGATATGAGTTACGGAAATAGAAGAGATGTTCAAACAATCAAAATTCGCTGCAGTGATGACAATGACTGCTTTAGGGGCTGCCTCCATGCTGGCTCCGGTACAAGCAGCCGAGCAAGACCCTAATCCAGCCGATCTGACCCAAACCAATACCTTTGTTTGGTTGAGCGCCGACAGCAAAGGCAACAGCAAAGTGAATGTGGGACTTGCCGGCCAATACAGTGAGGGGAACACCTTCCTTGGCCTTATTGAGCACGGTGTGAAGTTCCAAAACAACTTCAAGGGAACGGACGGAGAAAACTCTCGTCTGCGCTACTTCCAGGTGCTGGATACTGGTTCTAGCCTGGCACCTAAAGCCGGTGCCAGTGTCGATTACATGAAGGGGTGGAAGCATAAAGGTGTGGAGAGTGACATTGTGGCACTGGGCGGTATTGCCAAAGTGAATACCCCGATGGAAGCGTTAACCATCTACCCGAACCTGGCCTATGTCACCGGCGAAATAAAGGCTGGTGGGGCAAAGAAAAGCGTGAGCGGTTATCAGGCTAATCTGTTTGCTTCTCTGGCGCTGAGTGAGAGTGGCAACTATGCCATCTTCCAACCGCAGTGGATGGATACCAATGTCGGTTCGAAGTTTGAAATGAAAACTGGTTTCGGTGCTCCGGTAACAGACAGCGGCAAGCTGTGGATGAATGTTGACCATGTTTATACCCATGTTGACTTGAAAGGCGAAAAAGGCGGCATGGGCCGAGACAACGACAACAAATTTGAAGTCGGTATTTCTTACTATTTCTGATATTGAAGGGGTTCTTATGAAAAAGACACTACTGGCTCTAATGGTTGCTGCGACAACATTCCATGCGGCAGCACTGGAAGTTCACGGTCCCGACAAGGCATTTGTCGAGCAGACATCGGCTCTAGGCATTGACCAAAGTAACTGGGACAGTGGCAAAAGTGCGAAGCTAACATTTAAGCACGCTTACAGGTTTACCCATCATATTGATATGGAGAAAGGCACATTCGCTCACGACTTGGGTAAAGCGCAAGGCTTTGACTTGAAGTCGGTGACGGCCAGCGATCTGGATGGCGAGTTTGACTTGGAAACCATCATTCGCGACCGCCTTAACATTGAATCATTGGTTCTGGTGAAAAATGGCCAGTTAGTGGATGAGTACTACTGGTCTGGCATGAATAAAGACCAAACACACTTGCAGATGAGCGTCACCAAGTCTTTCACCGCCCTTACCTTACAGACTTTGGTGCAAGATGGCCTGGTGGATATGAGCAAGCCGATTGCGGATTACTTACCCGAGCTAAAGGCATCTGCCGGTTTCCGTGAGGCAACGGTTCAGGAAGTCGCCGATATGCGCTCTGGCATCAAGATTGAGTTCTCGCCGGGCAAAATCTGGGATGACCGCATGACCAATGTGCAGGAGTGGAACGGCAACAACAACTACCCGGAACTGAGCAGTATTCTGGATTTTGGTAAAACACTTGGCCAACGCTCTGATGTGGCGACCGGTCAGGCATTTGACTACCAGTGTGCCAATACCGAAATGCTAGGGATGTTGATTGAGCGAGTGACGGGTAAGCGTGTGGCTGAAGTGATGGAAGAGAAGCTTTGGAAACGTGTGGGCTTTGAAAATAACGCTCACCTTCAGTCTAACCACAATGGCGAGGCTGTAGCCTCCGGCGGGTTGAATGCCACTACCCGAGATATGGCCATCATGATGGATGTGTTGGTGAACGAGGGTAACAACCGTGCCGGGGAGCGAATTATCGATAAGGAATACATCGATAACTTGATGGCAGGAAGCCCTGACGTGAAGAGTGCCTGGCAGTACGACGGTTTTGCCTCCCTTCTTGCCGATGCTTGGTACAAAGATCAGGTGCGGGTGCTTAACGTCGAAGGCCATCGTTTCATCACCTTTGTTGGTATTCATGGCCAGGTTGTGATTGGCGAACCTTCAACGGGGATTGTTATCGCGATGAATGGTGCACAGGACGAAATGCAGGCAGCACGAACTGTCGCTATGACTTACCTCCAAGTTGCTCCTGCGTTGCTTGATGCCATGCAAGCCCAAGTCCAATAAGGAAGCTGTTAGTTACAATAAGCCACCGATTGCGGTGGCTTAATTGTGCATGGCGCTTATTCGCCCGCAGTCAGTGGCATTTACTTAATCTAGATTAAGTTTTGGCTAGGGGAATGTCGGTATTATCGCCCACCACTTTGGGTATACCACACGATATTTGTAGAGGATTGGACTTGAGCACTTTGTTTACTGAAACCCGTATTGGCAGCATGACATTAAAGAACCGCTTCATGCGCAGTGCAACATGGGAGAATATGGCGACAGAAGATGGCCATATGACAGATAAGCTATACGCTATCTATGAAGAGCTTGCGCAAGGTGAAGTTGGTCTGATCGTAACGGGTTATGCAAACATTGTTGAAGAAGAAAAGCCCAATGCCGGTATGATGGGGATCTACAATGATTCCTTTATCGAAGAATATAAAAAACTGACTGAGCTTGTGCATCGCAGCGACGCCAAAATTGTCATGCAACTGGCTTATGGCGGAACTAAAACCACGTTTAACCTCGGTGAAAGGGTCATTTTTGCGCCAAGTGAAGTGCCGGAAAAAGGCACCCAAACTCTGGGCAAGGCGATGACCAAAGACGAAATTGATTACATCGTCAACGCATTTGCCGAGGCCAGCTTGCGGGCACAGCAATCAGGTTTTGACGGCGTTGAGATTCATGCTGCCCATACTTACCTGATCAATCAGTTTCTGAGCCCTTACTACAATCGACGTGAAGATGAGTACGGCGGAAGTTTGGAAAACCGCATGCGCTTTTTGATGGAGATCTACGCTGCAACCAGAAAGTTGGTCGGTAATGACTTTCCAATTTTGGTGAAGTTGACGGCGACAGAGTTTTTCGACGGCGGTGTGAGCTTTGATGAGACCCGCCTCGTGTGCCAAAAGCTCGAAGAGATCGGGGTTGATGCCATCATCATCTCGGGCAATATCCATGGTAAGGCAAACACCATGGTTGGCCAGTCATTCGATGGCTATACCATTCAAGAAGAAGGTTACTTCCACGAATATGGCCATGTTATCAGCCAGGAAGTTAACGTGCCTGTTATTACCGTTGGTGGCCTGACGGATATTGCTGCGATAGAGAAAATTGCCGAGAGCACAGGTATTCAATACTTCGCACTATCACGCCCATTGCTGTCCGAACCACATTTGATTAAGCGATGGAAGGAAGGGGATAGAACGCCAGTGGAGTGTGAGCGCTGCTCGAAGTGCCGCACCAAACGCGGAAATTTCTGCGTAGTGAACAAGGAAAGAAAAACCCAGCTAGCACAAATGTAATTTGACCGGGTTTGAATCTTGTTGATTGTGAAGCCAGCAAAGTATTGCTGGCTTTTTTGATCTTGCATGTTGTCGTGGAATACTGACCTCGTCATGACTTGATGCGGGCAGGGATGGTGTATTGATGGCAATTAAACAAAGCGTCAGTGAATCGGCGTGAACCACTTTTCAATTGTGTGCTAACAATTGAAGGGTAGACAGAAAAGAGTAGTGATAGATGATAAAAACAAAAGCCAAATTACTTTCTGTGGCACTGGCTGCCGCTTTACTTGGGGGCTGTGCCAGTTACAGCATTTCAGAGCAGGATATGACCAACTACCTGCAAGACTCAGTCAGTCTAGACCAATCGGTAGGGGTTGAGAACGTTATGTATGCCCAGGTCGCGGTGGACGATTTGGAAGTTAAAATTGGTCGAGCAGATGCTGATCGAGTGTCGGTGTTCGCCAGTACCAATGCCCAAGTACAGATGCTGAGCATGAAAAATGTCGGTTTGGATCTGGATGTCGAATTCAGCGCTGTCCCTGATTATGATAAAGACACTGGTGAGGTTTACCTGAAATCGCTGCGATTAGAGCGCTTTGATGAAAGCAGCAAGCAACTGACTCCTGAAATCAAACAACTACTGAAGCCTGCGGTTTCCATGATTGGCTATGCGCTATCTAAGCAACCGGTATATAAGTTGGATAGCTCGAAGGTACAGGAAGCCCTGATTAAATCAGCTGAACCTAACTTGGTGATCAAGAACAATAAGCTGGTTATCGAGCTGTTTGATTAGCAATAAAAGACTCTTGAGGCGGTAGAGAGAGACTTACACGCCTCAAGAGTACTAACTGTTAACTAATTCCTCAGTACTAAGGATGGGGAAAGAAAACGTTGACTCTTCCTACCATGAAAGCGCCCATCCTTATAGGGAATTAATTCACTAAAACATAACCATTTGTGTCCCGCACGCTTCGGCTATCATCGCAATCCATACTGGCACCTTCAGCCTGGCATTTCTGTGTGGTTGGTAAATCAAGCTGCACGCTGTTTCTAGACTTAATGTGAGTCGCAATCGCTGAACCAGCCAAGATAACAGAGATCGCCAAGAGTGGTTTAACAAAGCGCTGTGAAAATACCATTTGTTCATTTTCCTTGTTTTTTTTAAATCTTAAAATTTACTTTAGCTATATTATAAGACAAATTGATTAAGGCTATTGAGTGTGATCAATTTTCCTTATGCTTTGTGTTGAACTGCTCTGTGGTGTTTATCTTGGGTAATTGAAGATAGAAAGGTGGTTTTTGATTTTAAATCAGTGTAATTAAAGCTAATTACTGTGTCTGATGGCGATCGAACGTTTGTGTTTCCCTTGCCACTTCTATCCAGGCCGATTTGGCATCCTGAGTTAACATGTCCCACGTGATGAACTGATCGTTGAATGTTGAGAATTGGATATTGGCCCAATAGGTACTAAATAGTTTCTTTGCCAAAGTCAGTAGGTTGGCATCATACATTGTTGAATTTTTCATCATCTTTGACTTCTCTATCGACCAGCATACGAAGAGTAAATCGGGCTATGTCGAGTTCTTGGTTGATACTGATTATCTTGGAGTGGATACATTCGTACTGCTTTCGTACTGTACGATATCGCTTATTGAGCATTAATAGGGCACAGAGAGTTACGGTATTAGTCAGCATCATGATGCCAATCATTAGTCCCAGCATGTTGTCTCCTTGCAGAGTTATCTTAGTTGGTACAAATTTGTCAGGAAGAGGGCATCCATGCCTGTTTTCTTTGTAAATTTACGTTATTTTGTTTGCTGTTAAACCTTCAGGCTGGTTGCTATTTATCGAGCAATGCCTTCACGGTGGAAGTAATATCATCTTCACTCTTGTGGGCTTGGAATAGCACCACATACTTGCTGTTGATGATTAGTGAAGGAACGGCGTTGACTTCATAGGCCGCACTGATGTGCTTAGCTCTATCCACCTCAGCCTTTATTGCTCTGATGTTTCTTTCTGCCGCTTTTCCGTCATCTCCTGTTGTATAGCGTTTGATTGTCTTCATGGCATCATTGAGTCTGACTTCAGCACTACTGCCACTTTGTACCGCATCGAATAAATCCGCTGTTAAAGCATCGAGTTTGCCCGGCGCGACCATTAACCTTCCCGTATAGTAAAGAGACGCTTGCATTTCAGTTGGCCGGTTGTAGACGACATGGACTTTGTCTATCGGTTGCTCGATACGCTGAGCGAGCCTGGCAAAGATCTGCTCTAGTGAATGGCAGGCATGGCAGCCGAGCGCAAAAATTTCTGTGACTGGTGCGAGTTTTATATCATCAGGGGCCTCTAGCGTTTCGTAGTGGATTCCCTCTATCGGTTTGTTTGCGGCATTGACCTGGGCAGCCAGCAGCATCCAGAACACCATGGTTATTAGGCTATGTGTTTTCAAGTTTGTACCCCTCCTATCTCGAGCTGCTGATTATACACATTTAGGTTTGATGTAGAACCTAAATATTTTATGGTGTTTTTTTGTTCTCAGCTAAGTGATGAGTTTCGGGAGAGAGGTGTGTTAATCTGCAGCAAATTTTCCTAAGATCAGACATTATGGTTTTATGGCTGTGCGACTGTGAAAATGGGGGAACCGATCGCTACTAAAAGCATCATGGCAATCTGTGCAGTGTTGGGGATGGCTTTTTCCGTCAAAGCGTCTGAGAAACCAACGGAAATAACGCTTTGGCGCCATCAGACCGGCACTAATGAGATGCAGGCAAGCGCTGCCCAAGTGGCTCGCTTTAATCAGTCTCAGCAACAATGGAGAGTCGTGGTTGAGTCACTGCCTCAGGCGTCATATACCGAATCAATCACCGCTGCAGCCTTAGCCCGCCAGCTGCCCTGTATTTTGGGTGTCGACCAACCGACCGTGCCGAATTTTGCTTGGTCGGGCTTTTTGCGGCCATTATTCCCTTTGCTGGCTCCCGCTACGTATCAAGGGCTCAGTGTCGGCGGGCGAGGGGTGTATCAAAACCAGCTGTATTCCGTTGGGCCTTTTGATGTTGCGCTTACGCTCTTTACTCGCTATTCCATCTTGGAGCGTTATCAAATTCGAGTACCTACCTTGTCTTCACCTTGGACCAAGGAAGAGTTCGATACCGCCTTGCAGAAATTGAAAGCGTCAGGGGAGTTTGCCTATCCATTCGATATCAATGCGGGATGGGGCGATGAGTGGCCGAGTTATGGCTGGGCGCCATTTATGCAGAGCTTCGGCGCAGATCTGATTGATCGCTCAAACTATATTGAAGCTGAAGGTATATTGAACTCACCAGAAGCGGTGGCGTTTGCCGAGTGGCTTTCTCAACTCGTTGAGTTTGGGCTGATTGACCGCCGCCCAGCTGACAGCCAAGGGTTTATTAATGGCCGTACGGCGATTCACTATACCGGCAGTTGGTCCGTCAGCCAGTATCAACAGGCGTTTGGTGATGATCTGGCTATTTTACCCGTGCCGGATATGGGGCATGGACCGGTAATTGGTGGCGGCTCTTGGCAATGGGCAATAACGACTAGCTGTAAGGACCCTGATGGAGCGGCAGCTTTTATTGATTTCGTGATGCAACCTGAAGAAATTGCGCTGTTTTCAAAGCGTACGGGTTTTATACCGACAAAGTCCTCTGCCGCCGAGTTGACCGCGAGCTACAACATAGAGGGTCGATGGCGAATATTTTATGAGTTTACTAAGCGATATACGGTAAATAGACCGGCAACACCCGCTTACGCCATTATTTCAGCCTCTTTTGCCAAAGCAATGCGCGATACTTTAGATGGCGGTGAGCCGCAGGAAGAGTTGGATATAGCGGTCGATAATATTGAACGCAGTATTTACAACAACCGTGGTTTTGGCTTTTCGCTGCCTTAGGAATAATGACGGATTTGGAAGACTAGTTAGACATGTTGCTCAAAGGAATGACATTAGATAAAAGACAGAGAGCTTGGGGCTGGATGATGGGGGGACCGGCGTTTTTCGGCCTGGCTTTTTTTGTCATCTTGCCGTTTATTATGGCAATTGCCATGACCTTTACCAACCAGCGCCTGCTGTCTCCCTATCCGACCGAGTTTGTCGGCATGCAAAACTATGAGCGGCTACTGGGGATCAATTACGTTGTCCTTCCACCCTTGGAAGATAAGGCTGGCGAGCTGATTTTGGATGAGGATGACGAGCCAATATACCCCCGGCTACGGACGGTGCTGAGAGCCGATTATCCCAAACTGCGTTACTACTATGAGCTTGCCAGTATTAAAGTCTGGGATGACAAAGAATTTGTGTTGCTGGCACGCGACCCCGTTTTTTGGCGCTCGTTATGGAATACCCTGAGTTTCGTTTTACTGGTGGTACCGCTGCAAGGGTGTGTAGCCCTCGGGCTGGCGCTGCTGGTGAACCAAGGGCTCAAGGGGACACTTTTTTTCCGGACGGTATTTTTTGCCCCGGTCGTCACCTCCATGGTGGTGGTATCGATTGTTTGGACCTTCCTCTACCATAAGGACTTGGGCGCAATAAATGTCTATTTGCACTGGTTTTCGCTAGGGTTTTTGGGCCCTGTAGACTGGCTGGGTGATAAAGCCTGGGCAATGCCCTCTATTGTCATTATGTCGGCATGGCAGGGGGCCGGTGTACAGATGCTGATTTTCCTTGCCGGCTTGCAATCTATCCCTAAAGAGCTTTATGAAGCGGCCAGTATTGATGGTGCCAACCGGTGGCAGCGCTTTCGCTACATTACCTTACCGGGCCTCAAGAACACCTTGGTGTTTATTGTTATTTCAACCACCATTGCGGCATTTGGTTTGTTTACTCAGGTCGATGTGATGACCCAGGGCGGTCCGCAGGATTCAACTTCAACCGTAATGTATCACGCTATTACCCAGGGGTATCGCCAGATGGATATCGCCTACGGCGCAACCATCAGTGTGGTGTACTTTGTTGTTATCTTCATTATTGCCCTATTGCAGAAGCGCTTTTTGAGCCGGAGGCAGAAGTAATTATGGTGTCACGTTTGCACTTCAATAACCGGTACCAGCGGCTTCTGATGTACGCGCTGATGCTTTTCCTCGCTTACATCTTCGCATTTCCCCTTCTTTTTATGTTGGTGTCATCGTTCAAGCCTGAAACGCAGATTTTCAAGGATCTCTATTCGCTGCGGGCGATATTGCCAAGTGGCGAACTGTCCTTGGATAACTATCATGCGGTGTTTGAGAAAAGTAATATCGTACGGTTTTTCTATAACTCATTGTTCATTACTGGTGTCAGTGTGCTGCTGGGGTTATTGATCAACTCAATGGCGGCTTTTGCCTTGGCGAGGTTGCGCTGGAAGGGGCAGGCATGGATTTTGACGGGCATCATTGCCTTGCTGATTGTTCCTTTCGAAGCGATTGTGATCCCGCTGCTGATGTTGGTGGCAAAGCTGCCTTGGATAGAATGGCAAGATGGGCAATTTATTCTTGTCCAGTCATGGCTCAACAGTTATCACGTGCAGATTTTGCCGGGTATGGCCAATGCGTTTTCTATCTTCCTGTTCTACCAGTTTTTCAAGGATATTCCGAAGGATTTCGATGAGGCCGCAGCAGTAGATGGTGCGACGCCGCTGCAGATTTACTGGTGGATCATTGTCCCCATTTCTAAGCCAGTATTTGCGACGGTCGCTATTTTGCAGTTTCTGACTAATTGGAACCAATACCTTTGGCCAATAATGGTTGTTCAGAGTGAAGACGTCAGGCCGGTGATGGTGGGCATTCAGCAGTTCTTCGGGGTGAACACCTCGTGGGGCGAGGTTATGGCCTACGCTACCTTGATCACGCTTCCGGTACTGGCGGTGTTTCTGTTCTTCCAACGCCGGTTTGTTCAGTCGATGGCGGGGGCAGGGATCAAAGGTTAGTCGCTTATAGCATGGCTAGATGACGTTAGCTGGGTAAACAGTTATTTGCTGAATGTTTTACATCAAACCATATAAACGCTTAATTAGACGGTTTTTTGACACTTGGTATCATTCCTTGCAGGAATATTGACGTGCGAGTGCAAGGAAAAATGGAAAGCAGTAAAGGTTTTACCCTCATCGAGTTAGTGGTTGTTATTGTGATTCTAGGGATATTGTCTGTAACGGCTGCACCGCGTTTCCTGAACCTGCAGTCTGATGCGCGTATCGCAACGTTGCAAGGGGCGAAAGGGGCAGTAGAGGGTGCCAATGGCATCGTGTACGGCAAGGCGGCTATTGAGGGGCTGGAAGGTATTGGTGGTGAGGCTGGTTCTGGCGAACTTGAGCTCGGAGATGGGAAAACAGTTAAGCTTCAGTTTGGCAATATTGAAATGGATAAAAAAAACCTGTTAACCGCGATGAACACAGACTTGGTTGTCGAGAATAATGACGATACTGGAGTTATGGGTGTCTATATCTATAACCCTCCTCAAAATGATTTATTCATTCAAAATGCTTGTTATTTAGAAGTTAGAAACTTAGAAAATGGTGAGCTATCTTTCGAACTAGTAGAAGGTGGATGCTAGTTTGAAATAATGTACAAAAGGCCACTCAGTGGCCTTTTGTGATCCCAGAACAAAACTCAAAGCCTATATTTGGTGACGGGCAGCATCGACTTGGTTCAACTGGGCCAAGGTGAAATGGCGCACAAGCAACCGGTAAGGACTCTTAGCTAGTAGCCATTATAGAAAAGTGAGTTTTCAATTTATCTTCCTAGGCTAAGGTTGACGTTGATGGGCACATCGTTATGATGTGAGCCTGAATGACAGACAAATCTATTTCTACGGAGGTGCACAATATGACTAAGCTGACTAGCAAGCATTCACGCGTCTTCGTTACCAAAATTGCTTACCTCAAGCAGCCCCATATCGCTTAGTGCAGGCAGTAAATAGTACTCACTTATTTACTGCCGAAGAATGATACGAGACCAGGCCCAACCCTATGTGCACCCTAGCTTGCCGATAAATAGATAACGCAAGTAGTTTGCTGTGGCTTGCTCCGCTCTTCCGTCGGCTTTCAGTTTTCCAATTTTATGAGAACGAAACGATGATGAATAACAAGCACTGGACGAAAATGGAAATGCTTCATGAGACTGTCAACAACAAGAATATTTCCATTAAGGGCACCCATAGCTATTACAGTGATGCTTACGACAATGGTTTTGAGCGTTCAGTGGTGCGCTACCTCCATGGTGATGAGCAAACCTGTCACCGCGAACCGCGTTGGGAAATCGACAAGCTATATATAGGCGATTACGTCTGTATCGGTGCCGAAGCGGTTATTCTGCTGGGGGGCAACCATACCCACCGCGTCGATTGGTTTTCGCTCTACCCGTTTATGGACAAGATAGACGAGGCTTACCAGGCCAAGGGCGATACCCGTCTTGGTGATGGCTGTTGGATTGGTATGCGTGCGATGATCATGCCGGGGGTTAGCATTGGCGAAGGGGCGGTTGTCGCTGCCAATAGCGTGATCACCAAAGATGTCGAGCCGTATACCATTGTTGGCGGCAGTCCGGCGAAAACTCTTCGTAAACGCTTTTCTCAAGAGACGATCGAACGCTTGCTGGCTCTGAAAATCTACGATTGGCCCGAGAGCAAGTTTGAGGCCCTTAGAGAAGTGATATGCAGCGACGATATTGATGTATTGGAACTTGCCCACCGCAATTACCCAAGCTGATCAGCGGATAGCAGCCTTTAGGTGCTATCTGTAGGCTGCTATTTACTTCTGTTGTGTCGTTATTTTCATCAGTAACTTAATAAACCAAATTTAATTTTGGGGTTTCTTATATTTACGTAAAGGCGAAAGCGTGATGTAAGTACCTAAAAGTTGGTAAAAAGTTAAGTTGTTAATGTTGTTTTGTGTGATTCCGAAGCGTAAAGTGTCCAGCAGTTTGAGAAAATTGACCTTGAGTATTTACGTAAACTTTACGAAAATAGTTAAGTGATCTGTTATGGGGAAGAAAATGAACGTCATGGAACCAGTCGAAATTCCAAAAGCGACCATCAAAGAAGCGGCAGAAAGAGCTGGCGTTTCGATTGCATCGGTTAGCCGGGCTTTGAACAACAAGCCGGGGATTAGCGAAAAAACACGTAAACGCATTCTAGACATCTGCGCTGAGCTTAACTACATCCCGAATACCTCGGCAAGGGAATTGACGGCTGGGCATAGCAATACCATCGCTATTTCAATGGGCCCGCATGACTTCGTAGCCTCGCGATACCTAGGTATGCTTTGGCCTGCATTATCTTCTGCTATCCGCAAGAAGGGCCAGAACCTATTACCGGTTGAGCAAGATACCGACATCAGCCAGATCACCGGGGCAATTTTGCTCGGGGTCGAAGATAATGATGCCCGTGCCAAGTACCTGAAAGAAACTGGAGTTCCTTTTGTTTCAATAGGTTGTAGCGATGGCGTGTTTTGGGTTGCCCCTGATGATTTCAATGGTGCCCGCCAAGCAACCGAGCATTTATTGGAACGAGGACGCAAGCAAATCGCTTTTGTTACCCCGACAGTTTACGGTGGCGGTTACCAATTCCGCTACCAGGGTTATATGTCGGCAATGGCGAGCAAGGGCCTGCCGGTGAGGGAGATCCGCACAACCAGCCAGCCACTGGGGGAGATTGCCGCTTACCGCTATTTCCTTAATATGGACGAAAAACAGCTGGAGTCCTTAGATGGTTTCGTCTGTGAATGTGACGAGACGGCGATTGGTTTGATTGCGGCATTGAGGGATAGGGGCTATCAAGTCCCGCAAGACTTCTCTGTTGTCGGTTACGATGGGTTGCCTGGTGTTTCGAAAGACCTGACGACCATTGTCCAGGACCCGCACGATATTGCCGATAAGGTTTCCGAGTTGTTGGAATCGGCGATTGCCGGTGAAATGCCCCGTGGTGCCGTGATCCCTGTCACGTTAAAAGTCGGCGAAACCAGCTGATTTAGTCAAATCTATACCTTCCCCCTATAAATCAACGTAAAAGCGTGACGAAAGTCGCGCTTTTTTTATCTCTACAGCAAATTCTTCCTGCCTATTACGTTTTTGTGATCGTGTTAACGTAAGCGTTTACGTTAAGATCGTAAACTCACCTCAGATTTTACGGATTGGACGAAAAGGTGAGGACAACAATGAAGAAAAAAGCATTGGCGTTATCTCTGCTGTTAGCGGGCATGGCTTCCCACACAATGGCTGCAACTGAAGTAACGATTGCGGGTTGGGGCGGCAATGATGTCGTTGCCATGAACAAACTGGTGAATGACGTCCTGGTTGAGGACTTCAAGGCGGCAGGTATTGCTATCAAATACATGCCGGTTGAAAGTGACTTCGGGCAGTACATCATCAATGGTTTGTCTGCGGGTACAGCGCCGGATGCGTTTTACATTGATGTTTTGATGGCTCAGGCATTGGTGAACTCTGGCAAAGTTGCCGCAAACGACAAGAGCTTGGATAAGGTCTCAGAGCAAATCCTTCCTAACCTGAACCTAGCGTTCACCCTAGAAGATAAGCAGTACGGTGTTGCTAAAGATTTCAACACCTTAGCACTGCAGTTCAACAAAGACATCTTCGACGATGCAGGCGTTGACTACCCAACCAACAAAGACTCCTGGGCTGATCTGCTAACTAAGCTAAAAGCAATCAAAACAGAACTGGGTGATGAAGTCTCTGGTATCTGTGTGATGCCTGACTACGCACGTTTCGCACCATTTGCGCTATCAACCGGCTGGAAGCCATTTAATGAAAATGGCCAAACCATTCTCGATGATGATTTCCGCCGTGCATTTGAGTTCTACACTTCGCTTAAATCCGAAGGCGTAGGCATCCTGGCTTCTGATATTGGCCAGAGCTGGGGTGGCGGTTGCCTGGGTACCGAAGAGACGGCTGTTGCCATCGAAGGGAACTGGATCAGCGGCTACTTGCGCGATAAAGCGCCGAACATGCAGTACGGCTCAACGATGATGCCAATCGACAGCAAGACTGGCGATCGTGGCAACCTGCTGTTTACGGTGGCATGGGGTATCAATGGTGACGGTGCCAATGTTGAAGCGACCCGCAAAGCTGTCGATATTCTGACTAGCCAAAAAGCGCAGAACTGGGTGCTGGATTCGGGCCTTGCCCTGCCAAGCCGTGCAGACCTGTCAGAGGCAGAATACTTTGCCCAGCCTGATCAGGAAAACCAGCTAGCGAAAACCATTTTCGATGGTGCTTCAAGCGGTAATGTGATGCCATTTGCCTTCGGTCAGCATGGCTCGAACTGGATGCAACCAGTGAACGAAGCCCTAAATGCCGTATTGCTTGAGCAAATGACCGCTGATGAAGCGATCAAGATGGCTCAGGCTAAATACGACGCCATGACTGGCAAGTAAGCGAGGTTTGCAATGAATTCCCTTCGCTTACGCGAACAGGTTTACGGGTGGCTCCTCGCAGGGCCATTCGTTCTAACCCTGGTTGTTTTCTTCTTATATGCCTTGGTTCGTACCGTTTACTTTAGTTTTACGGAATACGATCTGTTTTCTGAGGCGGTCTGGGTTGGCCTGAACAACTTTGTTGCCCTGTTCAAGGATGATTTGTTCTTGTTGGCACTGGGTAACACCGTGGCTTTCTCGGTGATAGTGACGGTTATCCAGACGGTATTGGCATTGGGTTTGGCGATTTTGGTCAACTCCAAAATTCGCGGTAAGTCTTTCTTCCGTACTGCCTTTTACCTGCCGAGTATTCTGTCGAGTGCTGCCGTTACCCTGATTTTCATTTGGTTCTACCAAAAGAACGGTTACCTCAATGGCTTTTTGACTTCGGTTGCCGCCAACTCCCCGTACCTGACGTGCTTTGTAATCACTGCCGTGATTTGTCAGTTGGTACTGGTATGGCGTGACCGCATCCGTGGCTTGCCGGCAAGCTGGTTTGACCCTGCATGGGCCATCCTGTCGTGCATGATTGCTGCTGTGATCACCCTGTTTGGCTCAATGGCCGGTTTGGTTGAAGCTTCTAGCCATGTGGTGGAAGTGAACTGGCTCAACACCCGTGAAGATGTGGGTCCGATGCCGCTGACACTATGGGCGATTGTTATCCAGAACATCTACACCACGATCCCGACTTTCATGCTGCTGTTTTTAGCTGGCTTGCAAGGGATCCCAGAGGAATTGTACGAAGCAACCCGCATCGACGGTGCGAAGAAGTGGCAACAGCACTGGCACATTACGATTCCACAACTGGCACCGGTGACCTTTGTCGTTATCACCTTCGGCATCATCGGTACGCTGCAGATGTTTGACCAGGTTGCGCTGCTAGGTGCTGCTGCGCCGCTGGAGTCTCGCATTACCCTGGCTTACTACGTTTACCACAATGCTTTCCCACCGGGCGGTACACCGCAAATCGGTATGGCAAGTGCTGCATCACTGGTACTGGCGTTCATTACCCTGGTCGTGGTTTACATTCAGAAAATTTTCGGTGTGAAGGAGAAAGCAGATGTCTGATTTGGCACTGGCACAACCGGCTGAAAAACCTGCGGTTAGCATGGAGCAAATCAGTAAGTTCCACGCCCGCCGCCGCTGGGCCAAGGTTGCCTGGGTTTACGGTTCGCTGATGATGATTGCAACCGTGATGCTGGGAACGTTTGTGGTCGCTTTCATGGCGAGTCTCAAAGATGACCCGTTGGAGCAGCCGTTCAAATTCAACTTTGCCCAAGTGCAGCCTGCCAACTGGTCAGCGGCTTACCAGCTGGGTAATGACGGCAACAATGCACCTTGGTTCGGTGGTTTTGCTCCGGGTGCGGATATCACTTTCCAAGTGACTTATGCGGTCGAAGCGGGTGACGAACTCGCTATCCCAGTGATTGAGGTGCCTCGCCGCCGTCCTGGTACCGGTATGGCTGCAGCTATCACCACCGAGTTTGCGGCAGATTACGCCGTAGTCTCAGAGCCTAAGCTGATTGGCGAAGCCAGCGACGTGACTTTTGTCGAGCAACGCGGCAAGCGTGAAATCACCCGCCAGGGCAACAGCGCGACATGGGAATTCACTGTCCGCTACGAAGGTGATGGTCCGGTAGTTGATACCTTGCCGCTCAACATTACCGCCCCTCGCGGTCAGGTGTTGGTTGATAGCACCTTGTCACCGAACCGCATGGAGCGCCGTGGCCGAGTTGCCGCGTGGGACAACCTTGCACCGGGTGTGATTGGTTATGTGTTCAAAAGCTACGTAAGGGTTTACACCGAGTCCGTCAGCCTTGAAACCGGCAAGAGCCTGTTTATGAGCTGGACCATGAACTCATTCTTCATCGCCTTCGGCAAGGTACTGCTGACCCTGTTCTTTGCATGTACAGCAGGTTATGCCCTGGCGCGATTGAAGTTTACCGGTGCGCGCTTTGTGTTTGCTTTCATGCTGCTGAGCATGATGGTTCCGGGTCAGGTGACCTTCATTTCGAACTACCTGATCTACCGTGACATTGGCTTGCTCAACACCCCATGGGCTGTGATAACCGCCATTGTCGCCTCGGGGCAGGTACTGATTATGAAGCAGTTCTTCGAGAGCGTACCCAAGGAGTTGGAAGAGGCCGCGATTGTCGACGGTGCCAACCCAGCCACTATTTTGTTCCGCATTTTCATGCCATTGGCGAAGCCGGCCATCATGTCGGTCACCATCCTGGGCTTCCAGGGCGCATGGAATGATTTCTTCTGGCCGCTGGTGGTTATCAACAGCCCGACAGATGCCTACACGCTTCCTGTTGGTCTATTGAGCCTACGTAACGCTTACGGTGTTGCAGGCGACTGGAACCTGATCCTGGCCGGGGCCTTCCTGTCCACGATCCCTGTACTGATTGTTTTCATTATTTTCCAACGTTACTTCGTTGGTAACGATATTTCTTCCGCTGTTAAAGGTTAATTAGGAAATTTTACGATGTTTATGAACTACAACGCTGGTCAAGGCGAACTGAAAAACTGGATCGTTGAGGAAACCGCGTTTGACTCAGCATTCCAAGGCAAATGTGAAGTTGTTATGAGCCAAGGTAACGGCTACATGGGTGCGCGTAGTGCAACGGAAGAAAAATACGTTGGCCAGACCCGCAACCTGTTCGTTGCCGGTACGTACAACAAGTTCGATGAAGAAGAAGTGACTGAACTGCCAAACGCAGCTGACATGAGTGCGATTGAAATCTTCATCGACGGTCGCCGCTTCCACCTTGAAGCGGGCGAAGTGAGCAACTACTCACGCCGCCTGAACGTTAAAAACGGTGAGCTGACTCGTGAGTTCACATGGAAAAATACCGAAGGCAAGAGCTTCGAGATGCGCTTCCGTCGCTTCTTCTCGCAGGCCAACCTTCACCTGATGGCATTTGATGTGCAGGTTAAAGCCCTGGACAGCGATGCGAAAATTGAAATCCGATCGGGTGTTGATGCCCAGCTTTCTAACTCTGGTGCCCAGCACTTCCACGAAGGCGAAAAACGTATTTACGACAAGCGTTTCATCGAGCTTCTGCAGCACACTACTGAAAGCAAGGTCGATTTCGTCTTCCTGACGTCACACCGCTACTTCGTAAACGGCCAAGAGACTGAAATCGACCCAGGCCTACAGATGGACCGCCGTAAAGTATGGCTGAACATCCACCACGACCTGAAAGCGGGCGAAACGTTCGGTACCGAAAAAGTAGGTGTGGTACACACATCTCGCGACAAGCAGTTCGATGTTGAAGGGTACGAGCTACAGTCCCTGCGTGACCACGCGCTGACTAACCTTAAGACCAACGCTGACCGCAGCTTCGATGAGCTGCTTGAAGAAAGTGCGGCTGAGTGGGACAAGCGCTGGGCAGGCATGAACATCACTATCGGTGGTTCTGACTTTGACCAGTTGGCAATCCGTTTTGCCCAGTACCAGCTAAACATCTTTACCCCAATGCACGACTCTCGCTTCGGTATCGGCGCGAAAGGCCTGTCTGGCGAAGGCTACAAAGGCCACTCGTTCTGGGATACAGAAGTATTCATGCTGCCGTTCTTCATCTACACCATGCCAGAAGTTGCCCGCAGCCTGCTTGAGTACCGCTTCAAGACCCTAGATGGCGCGCGTAAGAAAGCGAAAGACAACGGCTACATTGGTGCTCAGTTCCCATGGGAATCAGCACTAACTGGTGAAGAAGTAACGCCTGTATGGGGTGCCGTTGACATCATCACAGGTAAATCAACCAAGATCTGGTCTGGCTTTATCGAGCAGCACATCACTTGTGACATCACTTACGCCCTATGGCAGTACTACCAGATCACTGGTGACCAGAAGTTCATGGATGACATGGGCTACGAGATCATGTTCGATACCGCGACTTTCTGGACGAGCCGTCTGGAGTGGTTGGAAGACCGCAACATGTGGGGTATTTGTAACGTCATCGGTCCTGATGAGTACAAAGAGCACATTGATAACAACGCCTTCACCAACTACATGGCGGTGGAAAACATCAAGCTGGCGATCCGCTACTACGAAGATCTTGAGCAGTCTAACCCAGAGCTACTGGCGAAACTGTCTGACAAGCTGAATTTGGTAGAAGCACGCAAGATGTGGCTTGAGCGAGTAGATAACGTTTACCTGCCACAACCTCGCCCTGAAGATAAGGTAATCCCGCAGGATGACACTTACCTACAGAAAGAAATCATTGACCTGACCAAGTACAAAGAGCAGCCATTCGTTGGTGGTCTGTTCCAGGACTACAACCTTGAGCAGGTTAACGAGATGCAGGTTTCCAAGCAGGCCGACATCATGGTGCTGTTCCTGCAGCAGGAAGACAAGTTCGACCTGGAAACCAAGCTGGCGAACTGGAACTACTACGAGCCGAAGACACTGCATGACTCATCATTGAGCCTATCTACCCATTCGGTACTGGCATCGGATGTAGGTAACGCAGAGCTTTCTTACGACCTATACCAGCAAGCTGCTGGCATTGATATCGGCCAGAACATGAAGAGTTCTGATCACGGTATCCACGCGGCGTCTATCGGCGGTATGTGGCAGTGTGTGGTATACGGCTTCGGTGGTGTTCGTATGCTAGGCGGCAAGCTTCGCATCAACCCTAACCTGCCTAAGCAGTGGGACAGCCTGAACTTCCCAATCTACTGGAAAGGTGAGCGTCTGGAAGTGACGGTTGACCAGGAAACAGTACAAATCGCCCGCCCTGAATTCACAGGTCAGGCACTAGAAATCGAAGTGGCCGGTGAGCCACGTGTTATCGAGTCAACTGAGGTAACTTTCAATGTGTAAGGCATTTATTTTCGACCTGGACGGTGTGATCACCGATACCGCAGAGCTTCACTACCAAGCTTGGCAGCGTATGGCCGACGAAGAAGGTTACTACTTCGACCGTGAAATCAATGAACAGCTGCGCGGCGTTTCTCGCCGTGCATCACTGGAAATTATCCTTAATGGCCGTGAGATCAGCGAGGAAAAAATCGCTGACCTGATGGAACGTAAGAACAACTACTACGTTGATCTGCTTAGCACTATTACCGCAGAGGATGTCCTGCCGGGTATCGAGCAGTTCCTGCTTGAGCTTAATGCGCGCGGTATCAAGGTTGCGCTGGCATCGGCAAGCAAAAATGCCCGCCCAATCCTGCATCGTCTTGGCCTGACACCATTGTTCGATGCAATTGGTGATGGCTGGTCGGTGAACCGCTCGAAGCCTGCGCCGGATGTATTTATCCACGCAGCGGGCCAGGTAGGTGTAAACGCCGATGAGTGTATCGTAGTGGAAGATGCTGAAGCCGGTGTTGATGCTGCGAAAGAAGCGGGCATGAAGGTTGTTGGCATCGGGCCGAAAGAGCGTGTTGGCCATGCGGACTGGGTCTGTTCAGACACCAGCAAGCTAGTGGTATCGCAAATTTTGGCGTAACGAGTAGGGATTCAGAGGTAAAAAAATGGCGCGTTTAGAACTTAAGAACATCAACAAAATCTATCCTGATGGTGCCCACATCATCAAGGATGCCAACCTGGTAATCGAAGATGGCGAATTTACGGTTTTCGTCGGCCCATCAGGCTGTGGTAAATCGACCATGCTGCGAATGGTGGCAGGCCTTGAGGAAATATCATCAGGCGATATGCTGATCGACGGTGACGTGGTCAACACCCTGTCACCGACAGATCGCGGTATCGGCATGGTGTTCCAATCTTACGCGCTATATCCGCACATGACAGTGTTCGAGAACATTGCCTTCGGCCTTAAATTGGCGAAGAAGCCAAAAGTGGAAATCGAACAGGCAGTGAAGAATGTGGCTGAGATGCTGGAGCTGACCAAGCTGCTTACCCAGCGTCCGAGCCAGCTTTCCGGTGGCCAGCGCCAGCGTGTGGCGATTGGCCGTGCCATTGTCCGTGACCCGAAGGTGTTCTTGCTTGATGAGCCACTGTCTAACCTGGATGCGGCGCTGCGTGTTCGTATGCGTCTGCAATTGGCGGATTACCACAAGAAACTTAAATCGACCGTGATTTACGTAACCCACGATCAGGTGGAAGCCATGACGTTGGCTGACAAAATCGTGGTACTGAAAGACGGTTTGGTTGAGCAGGTGGGTTCACCGCTGGATCTTTACTACTTCCCGAAAACCCTGTTTGTCGCAGGCTTCATCGGTTCACCGAAGATGAACCTGATCCCGGCAACACTCAAGCATGCCACAGAGGATTGCGCCACTGTTGAAGTCGGCGATTACACCTTTGAGGCCGAAGTGAATGCCGAGGCGGCAACACAAGGCGCTTTGATGACATTGGGTATCCGTCCGGAAGATATTCACCTGGCTGAGAGCGGGGTTGGTGTTCGCGTTGAGGGTATGGAACGCCTTGGCACCGAGTCTCTGCTTTACACCACACTGCTGCGCGGTGGGCAGGAGGTTCTGGTACGTGTACCGGGCACCGTGCATGTAGAAGTGGGCCAGCACCTGAATATCCATATTCCCGCGGAAAAATGCCATTTGTTTGACAGCAAGGGCAAGGCATTTACCCGCAGCTTTACGCTGGACGATTTAATTACCTTACCACCACAAGTTCGCCAGGCCAGCTAATTAGGTTCTGACGAAGAGCGTCTGAAAGTCAAAATAAAAAGCCCGCTTGGCGGCGGGCTTAATATCCAACGTCTGAGTTAACTCATTGACGTTTAAGTATTCCTCAACCTGTTGGCGCAGGTTGAAAAAATTGTCCTGACAGCATGCGAGTCTGTTTGCAGGACAACAATACTCTGCCCGTTGGCGCGGGCAAAACATCTACTGTACGCAAAATTATAATAGGGAAATATTATGAATAAAACAGTCGTGGCAATGAGCTTGGCACTCATTTTCTCTGGACAAGCCTTAGCGGAAACTGAACAGGAAGCAGAAAACCAATCAACGCTAGTCCGTCTGGAGAACGAGGCTTCTAAAGCAGAGCTGCTGACGGCGACTAACGCACCGGCGAAAGAAGAGGGTCGCCTCCATGGTACGTTAGGCACCAACATTGAAGTAGAACGAGTGATCCGCGATGACGGTGTAAACGAAGGTAAACTGAAATATACCTTGGCACAGGGTAGCTTCCGTCATGATGACCTTCCTGGCTGGGACTTTGGTTTCTACTCTGCACGCGAAGAGCTGTTCAACGGTAACTTGAAACACGC
The DNA here is from genome assembly GCF_014349205.1 of Photobacterium sp. BZF1. Lineage (NCBI taxonomy): Bacteria > Pseudomonadati > Pseudomonadota > Gammaproteobacteria > Vibrionales > Vibrionaceae > Photobacterium > Photobacterium sp. BZF1. Next base: position 1,331 of record NZ_JACSOF010000097.1, on the reverse strand, counting down.
TGATTATGACCGTGGTGTTAACTCAATCCAGGAAATCTGGGCAAACCGCAGTTACGGTCAAGCATGGGGTAGCGTTGGCTGGGGGGTTAAACTAGCCGGTGAATCCATCGATAAGCGTACTACGCCAGAAGTTAAAGTGTTCGGTAACTACAACATTACTGATCGCCTAGATATTCATGGTTATGCGATGTACCACGTAGAATATAACCGTGGTAGCAGTGAGTTCCCATACTGGGAAATCGAACCGGGTTTTGGCTATAAAATTGCCGACAACATGGGTGCATGGCTGAATTTCCGTTACCAGGAAGGTACACTCAAACCAAAATCAGGTGATAACTTTGTTGAAACAGAGACCATCATCAAGCCGGGTATTTGGTACAGCTGGGGCGACCTAAGTGCCTCACTCTGGGGTGAGTTCGGTAAATTCGAAAAAGAAAATGACCAGACAGGTGCCCATGAGTGGTCGGAAGACTACTGGAAGCTAGGTATTTCAGCTAACTATGCACTAAACAGCAGCTGGCGTGTCTTTGGTGAAGTGAGCTATAAAGACATCAAGTTCGAAGATAGCAGTAATTCAGAGTTCGATGGTTACATCCCGCTATTTATTGCCGGTATTAACTACAGCTTCTAATTTTCCTTCGTTTACTATCGATGTATCCAGGCCGTTTTCGCGGCCTGGAATAACAAAATCAATAAATATAATAAGTTACTATTAAATTTATTAAGAAAACAATAATAAGCTATGTATATTGGACGTAAATTGAACCTTACCGCAAGCTGAACTTTACGCGAATATGCATGGATTTACGTATATCACACATCTTTTTATTCGCTACACTCATTGTGTAGGCAATAATGCCGCTATATACGGATGTGAGGTATAGGATGAAAAAACTATTATTGGCGTTAGTTTTGGTGGTACCAGCATTTGGGGTTTTGGCTTCATCATCAAGCTCTCCTTCAAGCTCATCTTCAAATAATGGCAGCCTTTCCGGTAGGCATTCAGAGTCTTATCAAGTTTGCTATATCGATGGCAAAGCTATCATGCTTCAACAAAACATGTGTTATGCCAAAGGCGGCAGTCTAGTCAAACCTAAATAATTATGTTTAATTTGTCTCTTTAGGCTCTTTTAATACAAGAATCCTATTAATTTAAGCAGGCTTTTTATTTTATATAAAAAGTCTGTTTGGCTATTATTTTAATTGTAATGTAAGACACTTCTTCATAGCATTATTGCCTATTGCCTATTGCCTATTGCCTATTGCCTATTGCCTATTGCCTATTGCCTATTGCCTATTGCCTATTGCCTATTGCCTATTGCCTATTGCCT
>NZ_JACSOF010000096.1:0-24983 GCF_014349205.1 Photobacterium sp. BZF1 | reverse complement strand
GGCTGAGTTAACTCAGCCGTTTTTCTATGACTTTTTAGCCAATGGTCATTTTGCCTTAGGCTGAACAAACTTACGGTTACTATCGACAATTGCGACATCCCTAATAAAGTTCACACCGAGTACGATCCCTTTGCCTGCTGTCAGGGCAAATTCCGTCAACTCATTCAGTTCACCCAACTTCGCCCTAAGCTTAACAACCGCTTGACGTGAATCGCTCTGTTTTGACTTAAGCCAGCGCTCAACAGGTAATTCAACCTCTTGGCCTCCCGCATTGAATTTGACCCAATCTTTACCATCGCGCTCAAAGGCTTGAACATTAGACACACCGATGGATGAAAGTGATTTGCCATCATCAACTTTGGCACGAATATGCTGTTGCGCCTGTGATATCCACAACCATTCTTCACTACCGAGAATTAACTTACCGTCATCAGTTTTAGTTACTACAGGCTCAGGCTTTGGCTCAGGCTTCACTTCAGGCTCTGGCAAAGGCTCAGGTTCTGGGATAGGCACTGGGACGACAACCGGTGTTTCAGGTTCAACGACAGGCGGTGTCACAGGTTGCTCAATATTGCCACCACCGATTTCTGGCTCTGGCATTGGTTCTGTTTTCTGTCCTGACTGCTGAGCACAACCCGCAAGCAATAATAGCGCAATATATACAGCCGACTTTTTCATCAAATTCATCCCTACAACATCAAGATACGCAATACGACCAAACACTTATTAGTTTCGTTTTACCAACTAGGTTATATATAACATAGTATGCTCAATCATTGGCAACATCCAAAATGATTTGCCGGATTGCAAGATTAAATCACAGTGTTAATGAAATACGGAGCCAAAATCAGCCTTTGCCATGTGTTCAAACTGTATCAGCTTATTTTGGATCCAAGCTTCATCATACCACCCCATGTTTCGGCTATGTTTTGCGTCATCCCATATACTGAAATACCAGCGTCTTATTTCAAACCCCGGTTGTAATGCCACTTCCTGCTGATAACGCTCTGCAAGCTGTAAATCTGGCCTCACATCGAACAAATGAAATATATCCATTTCCCTATGCTTAAAGCCAACATCACAAGGATCGAGTACGGCGGTTACTTCAAAGGACTTGGGGTCAACCAGTATATTCCCAAGGTGACAATCATCATGGATCAAGGACGACTCCGAAGAGGCCGTTGATAATATGTCACGCTTCATTGCCCATAATGATTCATAGGCTTGCTTTTGGGTGGGCGTAAACGGAGACACTTCACTAACTACATATCGGTAAACTGTCCCCATCCAATGGGAGAAAGCCTCTGTCAGGTTCGATTCGAATTGGCCACTTTCAAGTTCGAATCCTTCAGCAGCATTAATTTCATGCAGCGTCAGCAATATTTCAAGAAAGCAATCAGAAAAACGGTCAATAGCCTTCGGTTCATTAGGCAACTGGTGTGCCGATACCCCCTCAAGCCACTCCAGCATAATAAACTCGTAGCCTTCTTCCCTGCCAAAGTACAACACTTTCGGTACGGGGCACGGTAGGGCCTGCTCAAGGCGTTCAAGGCCTTTGATCTCTTTTGCAAGCCGCCCTATCTCTCGGGAGAATTTCACCACGACCTTAGCACTGTCTGATGCTAGAAATACTACCCAACCATAAAATGTTTCTTGAATTTGATTGACCTGAGGGGCATGTCGAAACATTGTCTTAAAACTATATTCAGCAATCCTTTTTAGCTGCAACCTATTCAATCTGACTTCCTTTTACACTCAATGACTTCTTATTTCTCACACGTTAAGGTTATGATTTTATTAACTGAATTATTAACCTTAACGAATACACCATACCCCTTTAGAAGCCATTATGCGGCTCTTGAACGCAATTATGAGTCCAAGCTCGCAAAACCCCGAGCAACATATATGGCTCGGGCTTTTACTATTGAATAGCTATCCCTAATAGTTCAGCTAATTCTTCCATTTGCTGCTCAGAGTCAAGGCGGAGGGACCAATTCACCCCAGAGCCCATCGCGGTGATCACATTGGCCCCCTTGCCTAGCAGCGTGATGTCATCAGCTGCCGCCTGCAACGAAACTCGCGATGCACCATCGAGCCTGACGACAATCTCATGCTGGTTGGCAACAATGCGTCCCGCCGAAAAAACCAATGTCATTATTCCACCGCCTTCTTGTGCTTCATCACGGCTATGGTCAAGCGACTGGTACAAACCATGCGACCACGTGGGTCCTTAATATCAATCTGCCACACCTGAGTCGTCGCACCCAAATGCACAGGGGTTGCAGTACCGACAACATGGCCACTGCGCATTGCACGCAAATGGTTAGCATTAATATCAAGGCCAACACAATATTTGCCCTCGTCGACACACATATTGGCAGCTAGCGAACCTAGCGTTTCAGCCAGCACAACCGATGCGCCACCGTGAAGCATTCCCAATGGCTGGTGAGTTCTTGATTCAACAGGCATTACGGCAGACAAGCTATTATCGTCGTAAGCCGAATACTCTATACCTAAGTATTCAACTAGCGTATTTACCGAAGTCTCATTTAAACTTTCAAGAGTGAAGGATTTTTTCCAAATACTCATCACGTTATCCGTACAAACTCATTTGGAGAGAATGATACAGCAACTGTATAATTCCGCTATTGCGGTTTATACATTATATGAAAGGAGTCTTTGATGAATCGCTTTCAACCTCTTGTTATGGCAAGCGCGATCGCTTCCATATTAGCACTCACGGCTTGCAGCAGCTCCCCAACTGGCAGGCAGCAGGTATTACTGTTCTCTGAACAAGATATGTCTCAATTAGGGGCGCAATCTTTTAATGCCCTTAAAGAACAAGAAAAAATCCACACAGATAATAAAACCAACAAGTATGTACAATGTGTCACTGACGCATTAACAACCCGGCTGGGAGGCCAACAATCCACAGGTCAATGGGAAGTTGTTGTCTTTGACAGCGAACAAGTGAACGCCTTCGCCCTGCCAGGTGGTAAAATTGGCGTCTATACCGGTCTTTTAAACGTTGCCACCAATCAAGATCAGCTGGCAACTGTGATCGGTCATGAAATTGGCCATGTCTTAGCCCAACACAGTAACGAACGGCTGTCTCGTTCCCAGCTGGCGAATATGGGCCTGCAAATTTCCAGCGCAGCAATGGGCGGAGCTGAATACCATGATGCTGCCATGGCTGGTTTAGGCCTTGGCGTTCAGTATGGTGTTCTCATGCCTTATGGCCGTGCACAAGAGTCTGAGTCAGACATTATTGGCTTGAGGCTAATGGCTGAAGCAGGTTTTGACCCTTATGAGAGTATCAACCTGTGGAAGAATATGGCCAGAGCTGCAGGTGGCAACCAGCCCCCAGAGCTATTATCGACCCACCCCTCCCACTCTACCCGTATTGACGATCTCCGGGCGGAGATAGCCAAACTGCCAAGCTACAATACGCCGAAGCCTCAGTGCGAAATATAATGATGAGTTCATAAAGTACGTGCCAAACAAAAAAGACCAGCACACAAGTGCTGGTCTTTTGATAAAAAGGAGTTGTCTCATCTCATACAGGTAAGTTAGTTCTTCAATTCTTCAAATTTATCACTCAACTCATTCGCCGTATCAGACGCTTTGTCAGATACATCTTCGAACACATCCTGTACGTCTTCAAATGAACGTGAATCAGTAAGATCTTCAATTTGATCTTTATAAGTCACGCCAATGTAAATCCCCAAGCCAACAAGGGCCAATACGATATATTTCAGCATTTCAATTATTCTCTTCGCAAACCGAATGAATGAGGCATGCCCTGCCTCTTTATAAAAATTATATGGCCTAAAACAAAAAACAGCTCCCGAAGAAGCTGCTTTTTTAACTCTGAATTAGCGAACTAGGCTAATGAGAGATTTACCCAGCAACCACTCCAGCTCTTTTTGGCTTTCATCACCAAAGCGTTCAAGGCAAAGGCCATAGAGCCTATCGATGCCTCGCTTGGCAAATTCACTGGTCGATTCTGATGATGCGATATGGTGGAACAACAGGCGTAGTGTCGCTTTGAACTTCTCATCACTATTATCATCCAACGCGGCAATCCAGCTCTTAGAAAAACCTGCTAAGCCGTTATCCAAATCGAGTTTTTCGACGAACAACCGGAAAATACGGCCATCGAGTGCGGTCGCAAAATCTTGTTTTTTAGGGAAGTGGTGGCTGATACCTGTACGAGAAATCCCAGTTTGCTTGCTTAAGGTGGTATAAGACATTTTGTCGTATCCTAACGTCAAAATTTGATCCACCACCGCATCCATAATCGTTTGGATGGTAATTTCAGTATCTTCTTTACTACGCTTCGGCATAATGCGTTGACTCTATGATTCTAAGTGATCACTCATAAACCCGCCGAGTTCCTGTACGGGCTTAGTAACCATCTAAGCAAATGTATTGAATCCCCATTGGTATCACCTTGACTTGTAGCAAGTTATACAATACGGGATATCATTCCGTTAATCGATAATATTACCGTTCTACCCGCAGTTTCAAGTATTAAAATGTCATGAAATGAAAAATTAATGCACCCGTCATTAGGCTCTGTCCTGAAAACTTTATGAACGACTGAACACAAAGCACATAACAGAACTTTTCATTTGTTTAGTGTTAAAAATTGGAATTCCCAGCCAACTTAACACTCCATTAACACACCAAACACCTAAGTTCACTGCAAAAAATTGGCGCTATTGTAATAGAAACAGGAATTTATGAACAGGGTATTGAGAGTAAAAAAATTGTACACCTGTTTGAATTTTGTTCTATTTTAATCTTTGAAAACTAATTATTTTTCACCATATTGTGTCTGTTCCATGAAATTTCGTAACAACTTTAAGGCAAATAACTGCTTGACCAAACAGTGAAAATAGCATTATTTTAACAAAAACATAACACGGAAGGATCGAAGTATGACTCTACCTCTGCAATCGGATCGCTTAAGGGATACACTGATGACTCAACCACTGCCAACAGAAATGATTCTCAAATGGGCAGAAGAACGCGCAGATGATGTGTATCTTCGCCAGATCATCAATCGTCAATTCGTAGACTTTACATATGCAGAGGTAGCTGACAAAGCACTCAGACTTGTCAGCGCCCTCCGTGCGCAAGGCTTCCAGCCCGGTGACCGCATCGCCTTAATGTCGAAAAACTGTGCTGAATGGTTTATTACCGATCTTGCTTTGATGTTAGGTAGCTATATCAGCGTACCTATTTTCCCTACAGCTGGTGCTGAAACCATCGAGCACTGCCTAACCCACAGCGAATCAAAAGCGGTATTGGTGGGTAAATTGGATGATGGCAAAGCTGCACTCTCAGTAATGGAAAAGCATCCTGAGATCCTTTCTATTGCTTTCAACTATCCTTCTGCACCAAAGTGTGACCACGATTTCAATACGCTGCTTTCTCAACATGAACCATCGGAAGAACGTCCAAACCATCAACAAGATGACTTGATGTCTATTGTGTATACCTCTGGTACTTCAGGGTTACCGAAAGGCGCCATGCTGAGCTATGGATCATTTGCTTGGGCTGCCCAACGACTCGTTGACCACATTGGTATGCAAGAAGGCGAGCGTCTGTTCTCATACTTGCCTTTGGCGCACATTACCGAACGAGTCTACATCTTTGGCTCTTCAGTTATGTCAGGTATTCAGGTTGCTTTCCCAGAGTCACTTGATACCTTTATCGATGACGTCAAAATGCATCGGCCTACCTTGTTTATTTCGGTACCGCGTTTATGGACCCTATTCCAACAACGTATTTTGGAAAAACTTCCGCAGGCGAAACTTAACCTATTGCTTAAAATCCCATTCATTTCAGGTGTTATCAAGCGCAAGCTTGCAGACGGCCTTGGCTTAAACAAGGCTCGTGTATTGGGTTGTGGCTCAGCGCCAGTATCACCTGCCCTGCTTCGTTGGTATGAAAACATTGGACTCAACATTACTGAAGCCTGGGGGATGACGGAGAGTTTTGCTTACAGCACCCTCAACCACCCATTCCGCAGCGATAAGATCGGTTCTGTAGGTAATGCCGGTCCGGGTGTTGAAATCAAGATTTCTGCCGATGAAGAAATTCTGGTTCGTGGTATGGGCCTGTTCTCCGGCTACTACAAAAACGAAGAAGCGACCAAAGAGATGTTCGATGAGGAAGGTTGGCTTCACACAGGGGATATCGGCTTTATGGATGAGGATGGCTACCTAACTATCCAAGGCCGTAAAAATGATACCTTCAAAACGGCTAAAGGTAAGTTTGTATCACCGGTTCCCATTGAGAAACGCATTTTCGAACTTGCCAATATCGAAATGATGTGTGTTGTGGGTTCAGGTATGCCAGCCCCAATCCTGCTCGCTGTTCCTCATGACTTCCCTAACTTTGACCGTGAACGTTATGCGCGTACCGCTCAGAGGGTTATTGACACGCTTAACATGGAACTTGAGTCTCACGCTAAGATCAGGGGCGTGCTGATGATTAAAGATCCGTGGAGTATTGAAAACGGTATTCTAACGCCAACACTCAAGATCAAGCGTCACCTGCTTGAGAAAAAATACCATGATGTAGGTGCAAACTGGCCGAAAGATCAGCTTGTACAATGGGAAGAGTAATTTCCATTACCCTTAGATAAAACTAGCCCCCGCAATTGCGGGGGCTTTGATTTTTAAAAGATGAAATACAAGATGATTTAGAGCTTGTAACGTTGTACTTCTTTCTCTAGTTGTCCTGCTAACTCTTTCAAAGTTTCAGCTTGGCGAGCGGCTTCCATAGCTTCTTGAGCCATCTGGTTTGCCACTTCCTGCACCCCTTCCGTATTACGACTAATTTCAGCCGTCACACTCGATTGCTCTTCGGCAGCAGAAGCAATCTGCGTCGCCATATCACTTATCACATTTATCTCACTCGCAATGCTGTTGATGCTTTCACCCGCCGCATCGACATCCTGAACGCTGGTATCAGCTAATTGATGACTATCATTCATCACCGACACTGCGTTATGAGTGGTCGACTGAAGAGTTTCAATCATGGTTTGAATTTCTTCTGTTGAGGTATGGGTACGCTGTGAAAGAACACGTACTTCATCAGCGACAACTGCAAAACCACGTCCTTGCTCTCCTGCTCGTGCTGCCTCAATAGCCGCATTCAATGCCAGTAGATTAGTCTGCTCTGCAATATCACGAATGGTCGATAGAATGGTACTGATCTTAAGCGCATGCTCATTAAGATCTTCAATAATGGAGGCGGCATTAGTGACTTCACTGGCTAGATTGCCAATCGACTGCTGGCTTTGCCCTACTTGACGGTGACCGCTACCTGCCAAAGAGACAGCCTGCTCTGCAGTCTTAGCCGTGTTTTCCGCGTTACCCGCAATTTCCTGAGTAGCACTTGCCATTTCGGTCACAGCAGTTGCGACCATGGTAATTTCATCCTGCTGCTGTCGGATATTGTGACTACGCTGGGTAGAGGCTGCAGCTGAGTCCATTGCATTGCGGTTCAGTTCAATGGCAATGTCTCGTAATTTAGTTGCCATCACATGCTGATGGGAAACAAATTGATTGAAATTATCTGCTAACTGCCCAACTTCGTCCTGGCTGTTTACCAGGATACGAGCTGTTAGATCACCTTCACCATGCGCAATATCGGCCAAGGCTTCGGAGACTTTCTTCAATTCGCTTAGCTGCTTTGTCAATAGCAAGCTTATCAGCCCACAAACGACAACAAGAATCACCAAGCCAATTAGCAGTTCATCAATCAGCATGTCACGGATTGGCGCTTCAAGCACTGACTTATCCATCACCATGACCAATGCCCAGCCTGAATTTGGGACATCATGAATCGCTACTGCGCGATCGCGGCCATCAAAGTCACTAAAGAAAAAGCCATTACCATGCATTTCATTACGGAGCGACTGAACATTAAGTCCCAGCTCAGAAATAGGTTTCAGCTGCATATCGGCATTCGGGTGAGCGACAACAACTTGGTTGCCCATGTCCAGCAACATAGCGTAGCCATCCCCAAGCACCGGGATATTCAATACATCACGCATTAAATCGCCCAGCGCTAAATCAGCACCTACTACACCTTGCAATTGTCCAGCTGACATTACCGGCTCAGCAAGAGTCACAACCAAGGTTTGCATTGTGTGGCTCATATATGGCGCCGTAATCACTGGAGATCGCGCTGTTGAGGCTTCTTTGTACCACCCCCTTTCACGAGGGTCATAGCCCGCTCGGTTCAATGATGGATCTTGGCGATGCATATCACCTTGCTGGTTGCCGTAAAAGCTCAGGCTGAAATCACCAGAAATATGCATTTGTTTTAAATGCTCAACGATATCCGGCGTGTTATTGGTAACCATCGTTGCTACCACAGCTTTAACTGCCGCTTGTTTGTTTTCCAGCCAGTCACCAATACCTTTGGTTACTGCTACTGATGTATTGCGACTTTCGCTTTCAATCGACTGCCACGCTTGATTTTTCATTGTCTGGTAGGAAAAACCGCCCAAGGCAATAGCGGTGATAGAAATAGCGACAAAACTCGACAGTAAAAGTTTTGTTTTTAACGATAATTGCATGACTTCCCTTTATCTCGAAACAAAATTGGTGCGATTATAGTGTGTGGCACGAATTAAATTCATGATCTACCACTAAAAAATCTGAGTTTATTCATTTAACATTACGCTAATATGCATAGACATTCCTAATCGGCCATTTTACCTATAACGACCAATACCTTGTAAAACTCAAGGCGTTCCTAATATTTTGTTGGCCTTCGCACATACAATATAAAATCAATCCGCTATATTCATTTTCGGTTCACGTACAATCAGTTACAATTCAATGTATGAATAGAAAAAGCAAATATATAATCCTTTTGTCTCTTCTCTTCGTTGTTTCTTCAGCGCTTGCAAACGTTGAGTTGGAAATTGAAGAAGATCACGACGACGTTATGCGAGCCGTTCAGCAAGGGCTAGTACAGCCTTTCTCATCTTTAAAAGCCAAAGTCAGCGAACAACTCCATGGTCGTATTATCCGCGTCGAACTGGAAGAAGATGATGACATTTGGATCTATGAATTAAAGCTTATTGACCCCAACAATAATATTGTCAAAGTGGAATATGATGCTCAGACGTTGACCATTCTTGAGATTAAAGGCCGGGGTCTTGAAAATATTATCAAGGTAGAACAATGAAAATACTCGTCGTTGAAGATGAACAAGCCTTGGGCGAACAAATTATTGAAGGTTTAGAACAAAGTGGCTGGGTCGCCGAGCTTTCCTCTGATGGCATTGATGCCCTATACCGGGCGACTTCTGAACCTTGGGATGGCATTGTCCTCGATTTGGGCCTCCCGAAACTGGATGGTCTTACTGTGCTCAAAGGCATTCGTGATGAGAATGTCACATGTCCAGTGATTATCCTCAGTGCTCGAAATGAACTTACACAACGCGTCGAAGGGCTCAACGCCGGTGCTGATGACTATCTAACCAAGCCTTTCCAAATGATTGAGCTTGTCGCACGTCTGCGAGCACAAGTTCGCCGCTCAACAGGTAATGCTTCACCAGTGATTCAGGTTGGTGGCTTAAGCCTAGATACCCGCACCTCGAAGGTGATGCATAATGGTGAAAGTATTGATCTCACCGCACTGGAATTTAAAGTGCTCTCCTACATGATGCACAATGCCGATAAAGTTATCTCTCGCACTGAATTAGTCGAGCATATCTACAAGCAAGACTTTGACCGTGACTCCAATACTATCGAAGTATTCATAGGCCGTATTCGTCGTAAAATTGGTGGTGATGTCATTAAAACAGTTAGAGGGCTTGGATACCGTATCAATGCAGATTAGAGCGCCACAAACACCTCTCCCTAGCCTACGCAGCCGCTTGCTTATTGCTGCGGCTGTTTGGCTATTGGGTATCACCCTTGCTGCCGGTTACCTGATGCCTTCATTCATCAAAACCTACTTGGTTGATCAGGAGAAGCACCAGCTTTATATCTACCTAGACGAATTAACAGCACAAATTGATACTGACAGTGACGGTAATGTTATCCCCCCTAAGCCTCTGTCTAATCCTCGCTTCCAACAGCCTTATAGTGGACTTTACTGGAGTTTGAATGTTGCAGATACTGAACTTCGTTCCCGTTCGCTGTGGGATACCCGTATTACAGGGGATAAAGAATCTGGCTTTGTGGGTCCAGACAAGCAATCATTGATTGTTTTAACACGCGATATCCTGCTTCCCGATCTTGATGACCCTGTCACTCTGACTGTTGCGATAAGCCAAGAGCGATTGCTTAAAACCTTAACGCAGCTAACCAGTGGGCTTTGGCTAATTCTGCTAATCATGGCTGGCGGCATTCTTTGTTTGATTTGGCTCCAGGTCAGTTGGTCGCTATGGCCACTTCGCCGGTTGCAGAAAAACCTTAAGCAAGTGCGAGAGGGGGAAACTTCAGAGTTAAGTGGAACATATCCTGCCGAAATCCGCCCTGTCGTGGACGATTTGAATGCCCTTCTTTTCCATTATCAAGAGATACTAGAGCGGGCCAGAAATCACGCGGGTAACTTATCTCATGCGTTAAAAACACCAATAGCGGTACTGAACAATGAAGTCGCCCACTTAAACGAACAAGAGCAGTCTCGCTTACAGCCTTCACTTCAGCAGTTGCAACAACACATAGACTACCACCTCGGACGTGCAAGGATGGCGGGAGCAACTAACATCTTATCGGCTAAGACGGCACCTTCCCCTCGTGTTGATGCTATCTCAATGGCAATGGATAAAGTGTACGCAAGCCGAGGAGTCGTGCTTGTCAACGAATTAGACAGTGATTTGCTTGTGGCTATCGAAAAGCGCGACCTTGATGAGATCATCGGTAACTTGATCGAGAATAGCTACAAATGGGCGAAAAGCCTCATTAGGGTCCACCAGCTTGAACAAAGCGCTGACACAGTGATGGTGGTCATTGAAGATGATGGTCCCGGTATTGATGACGGGGCTTATCAAAATGCCCTAAAACGTGGTGTAAGGCTTGATGAAACTACCCCAGGAACAGGTTTAGGGCTAAATATTGTCAATGAGCTAGCCCACAGCTACCGGGGGATACTCACCCTGAGTAGAAGCCAGCTTGGCGGGTTGAAAGCCGCCGTTACACTACCTAAGCCAAGGAAGTAGCTCGTATATCTACGGCCTATATTATTGATGAAAGATCTGGTGGGCCCTCACCAGATCCATCTCTATGAAGGCCAAAACGTTAGGTTAACGATCCTAATAATCACTCCCAACACCAATGCCGCGACACCTAACCGATACCATTTGAATTCCGCGGCTGACATGCCAATACGGTTGTAAAACATCTTCAATACCCCGGTCCAGTCGCTAGTTCGGCGGCCATATAGAATGATTCCGTTACCTACCATAACTAAACCTGCCAAAATGAATAGGTATTCAGCAACTGTCATTGATACCTGCAGCATGGTGTACTCCCTTTTTCATCATCTACACTCTGATTTAATGCCATCATTGGCAATAGCTCAATTAGACCATAGTAGAGGGTCGCACTTTGTTGCGGTGCTGGATTGAAGAAAAAAGCCTTTAACGGCAAAGTTTATATGCTTATTCAAGACGTTTAGTGTAGAATCCTGCCCCCTGAATTTCTTACGAAGGTATCGAGGCGACATGCAATTACTCGAAGCAAAACTACATAAAATTGACCGTCATAACTATCGTAGCTACTCCAGCTTACGCGGTGAATACCACTTCGTTGACTTCGATTTCTTCATTGATATCACTCAATCAGATCCGTTTGCACCAGCTTCCCGAGTACGCGCCCGCCGTAAATGGTCCCTGACCGATCTTGAGTGGTTAAAAGAACAGTCTCCTGATTACCAACGTGCAGCTCGTGACTTTATTGCCCGTCAGTTTGCTGAACTGGCACAGCAGATTAACGAGATCCAAATTGACCGTCCTGGGCAAGCTGTTCTGGATCGTACCGCCGTTGTATTTGATGATGACGCCCTTGAGCTTCGCTTCCGTGTCAACCTGCCTTCCGATGGCCGTACCATCATTGCGAAGAAAACAGCAAACTTGCTGACGTTCACTATGCCTAAAATCATCCGTCGCGCCACGATTGCACGTGAGCTGCCGATGGACGAGCTGAAGCGCCATTGTGAAACGGTTGAAGATCAGGTTGCGCTACGTAAACAACTGGCTGACAAAGGCTTGATGGCGTTTGTTGCCGACGACAGTGTGTTGCCACGCCTCGCAGGTAATAGCGATCAGCCTCTGGCTGATGCTATTCCGTTTGTTAGCCCGGAAAGCTTGGCTGTAGAACTTGAAGCACCACACCGTGGCAAGATCCGTGGTATGGGTGTACCTAAAGGCATCACTATGATTGTCGGTGGTGGCTTCCACGGTAAGTCGACGTTGCTGAACGCGATTGAAAACTCTGTATACGACCACATTCCTGGTGATGGTCGTGAGTACATCGTGACCGATGAATCAGCGTCTAAAATCCGCGCCGAAGATGGCCGTTGTGTACACAACGTTGATTTAACGCCGTACATCAGCAACCTGCCTATGGGTAAAGACACCAGCATGTTCTCTACCCAGAATGCTTCGGGTTCAACCTCGCAGGCATCATGGCTACAAGAGTCGATCGAGTCTGGCGCGAATGCATTGCTGATCGATGAAGATACCTCGGCATCGAACTTCATGATCCGTGACGAGCGTATGCAGGCACTGATCGCGAAAAATGATGAGCCAATTACCCCGCTGGTAGACCGCATTTCGCTATTGCGTGATCAACTTGATGTGTCTGTACTGCTGGTTATGGGCGGATCTGGTGACTACCTAGATGTTGCTGACACTGTGATTCAAATGCACAACTACCAAGCACTGGATGTCACAGAGAAAGCCAAAGAGGTTGTTGCTTCACACCCTACCCGCCGTCAGCTAGAAGGTAGCACCGAAATCACTCGCCCTCGCACCCGTAAGCTTAACCGTGCAGGTCTAAAAGCTCAGCTTGAAGACGGTAAGTTCCGAATTCAGGTGAAAGACAAAACCTCTATGCGCTTTGGTCGTGAATTTATTGACCTACAAGCCTTGGAGCAGGTAGCAGATTCCAGCCAACTACACGCTATCGGTTGGTTATGGTTCCAAATCGCCCAAGGTAAAGGCTGGGAGAAGGCGCCAAGCAAAGCATTTAGCCAAATGCTAGCAAGCGATGAGTGGTTCCGAACTATGCCAAACTACGGTGATATCGCCAAGCCTCGTGTTATCGAGGTAATGGCCGTGTTGAACCGTATGCGCAAAGCAGAATTTAAGTAAGTATCGAGCTAACGACTACCAAAGAAAAGCCCACAACATTCAAACGTTGTGGGCTTTTTGTATAAACAAAGGCGAAAAATATTTGCTATCGTTGGAATTGACTCATCAATCTTTGAAGGCCTTCCAAACGCTCGACCAGCATTCGGGTACTCTCGACCGAAGTATCACTCGATTTTTCTGTCTCACTGCCTAACACGTTTATCTTTTGGATATGCTCAGCGATGTCGACACTCACTCCCGCTTGTTGTTCAACGGCAGCTGCAATTTGATGACTGCTATCTGTGACTAGATCCAATACTCGATTGATCTCTTCTAGCTGTTCACCCATAGCTAAAGCCTGCTGGCGACAATGCTCGGACTGCTCGCCTCCTCTTTCAACTGCCGCGACAGCTTGACCGGCGATATCCTGAAGCTGAGATATCATCTGGTGGATCTCGCCTGTTGAGGATTGCGTCTTCTGTGCCAGCGATCTGACCTCATCAGCCACGACAGCAAAGCCTCGACCCGCCTCACCTGCTCGAGCTGCCTCGATCGCCGCATTTAGCGCCAGTAAATTAGTTTGATCAGCGATAGTTCCAATAACATCTAAGATCCCCTCAATCTGACGGCTACTTTCTGATAACGCATTGATTACACGTTTAGAGTCATCCAGCTCTTTGTGAAGCGCATTGACCGATGAAATGGTTTCCTCGACTCTCATCTGGCCGTTATTGGCGACCTGCTGCGCTTTTACGGTCATATCCGAGGCATTAGTTGCACTCTCAGCAACCTCTTTGACCGTCGAGGCCATCTGATCAATGGCTACCCCAACTTGTTCCGTTGCCAGCGCCTGCTGTTGCAAGTTGGTTTTAACTTGTTGAGTGTTGGCAAATTCATCTTCGGCAGAAAGAAGGATATCAGACGATGTTTCACTGGCTCGGCTAACAATAGCGCGTAGCTCTGCTTGCCGCATTCTTAGCGCAAGCTCCACTCCGGAGTAATCGTCGTATTTGCCAGTATAAATCTTTTCCATCAGTGCATTATCATATGCTTGATGGGCTAGTTGAGTTATCTGTTGCAACCGCTTCTGGGCCATTAGATTAAGGATCAAACCCGAAATTGTTGCAACTAAAATAGCCATTGCAACCCCGGAAGCAAAAACTACAGCATGGTACATGGCTGCTGCAGCCGCGAATGCCAAAAGGACAGTCAACATAGTCCCATACTTAAGGCGAAAACGACTTTTACCTTGCTTTCCCTCATTCAGTGCTTTGTAAGCCACTTCTGCGCGTTTCACTTCATCTTTGCTCGGGCGGCTTCGTACAGATTGGTATTCAACAACCTGACCTTTGCTATTGACTATCGGGGTTACAAAAGCTGAAACCCAATAGAAATTACCATCTTTACATTTGTTCTTTACCAACCCCATCCAACTTTTACCTGCTTTGACATACTGCCAAAGTTGCGCAAAAGCCGCCTTAGGCATATCGGGATGCCTAACAAGGTTGTGGGGGTTATCAATAAGCTCTTCGCTATTGTAGCCAGCTACATCACAAAAAGTAGAGTTAGCATAAGTAATCGTGCTACTAGGATCGGTCGTTGAGATTAAATTCAAAGAGGCTGAATACTCGACTTCCCTTCCTTGGCGTGAAGTATTCTCAAAATGTGTATTTTCCGCTGTCATTATTGTCACTTATTATTTTTATTCCGGTTAAATGATTCCAAAGCGAGCAGATTATCGCTTTTCACAACGCCGTATTGTGACATTCATTCCAAGTGTGTGGGTTGATTTATATTAAATAACTATCTGACATTAAAGAAACAAAAGGAAAGCTAATCGTTCCCCTGATTTTTAAAATGACCTGCCTAACATAGCCTTGAGCTCAGGCAGTGCCTCTCTCATCGCTTGATAGCCAACCTCCATGGCTGCGGTTCGCTCCAACGGACCACCAAAATTAACCAGACTCGGATCAGGTGACACTGGAGCAAGTGCAATATCCGCGCTATCAACTTCTTGTTTGGTCGCAATACAGCTCTGTATCCAGAAGGTATTTGCCATGGTATCAACGGCAGTGTATTTCAATGGCGGTGGCAAGCTACAGAATACATCTACCCCTATCACAATATCAGCCCCGAGCTGGCGTGCAGCATAAACTGGGACCAACGACAACACCCCGCCATCAACAAGAATATCTTCATTGTGATAGATAGGAACAAACACACCCGGCACGCTAGATGACGTCTGTACGGCCTCGCCAATATCACCAGCCGTAAACATTACCGCCTTTTGCTGAGTCAAGTTAGTGGCAACAATACCCGTTGTAATAGGCAGGTCACTGATATCATCATAGCCTGTGTGCTTATTCACCCACTTCGCCAATGCTTTGCCCTTTATCAGCCCTTTACGTGACAAATTGATATCAACGACTTCATGCTCGGCAAATTCAAACATCTTGCGTTGAACATCAAGGTATTCATTACTGCTATACAGAGCTGCAGCAATGGAACCGACTGATGTACCTGTCACGATATCAGCCTTTATCCCCTCTTCTTCCAATGCCCTCATCACACCAAGGTGCATCATGCCGCGAGATGCACCTCCACCAAACGCAATCGCGAGCTTGGGTTTATCAATATTGTCCGCACTCAATTGAGCAGTTTGCGCAGCTTCTTCGTTTGCCACCAACTTTATATCAACCGCAGTCAGGTCGTTATATTCGTTGGTTGTTGAACAGCCGGATAAAGTGAATAACAACGACAAAGCAATAAAATGACGGAACCTAGCCAAAACTACAGCGCTAATCATTACCTACTCCCTTAGCTTCAAGCTCTTTGTTGTCTTGCTGTTCGGCATATCGAGCAATTATTGGAAATTCAGTGTGAACAATTCCATCCGACCAAACCTGCTCAGGAATATGGCTGAATGTACCTGCATAGCGAGGGGTAATTTCCAGCACCAAGCTAGCTATACTGTCCAGTACTAGTGACTCAGCACGTGCAGGCAATGCAATAACGGTAGCAGAAGCTGTTGCCAGTGGTTGCAAGTGCTCAAATTGATCATCTAATAACTCTCGCGTCAGCAGATGGGGAGTTTGTTGATCGCCCAAATCATAATGACGCTTCATGACCATGTATTTGTTTGGGATGGACTCTTTAGAAGTCCACCATTTACCATCAACAGCAGCTAGTACCTCTTTCGTTTGTGATTTATCCACAATCCCCAACTGCTGCAGACTCGCATTCAACCATAGAGTGACATTTTGGTTGTATTCTTTTTCGCTCAACACTTTGCGCTGCTGGATCAAGCTGAGTGCGATCTTTGCCCCCAGCATGTTTGAGTAGAGATCCTCAAGCGAATAGGCTGAAATTGTCTCTGGCCAAGCTGAAAAACTGGTGTAACCATGCCATTGAGCAATCTCATGCGACTCGGCCTTGAAATAGGCCAAACGAGCAGCCAATTGTGCAGCCACCGACCACTTGTGCTCGTCCGTCATCGACGTTACGTCAAATGCCTTCATCTCAATGTAGCGAGGGCCAAGCTCTGCAGGCAATTCAATTCGATGCGCTTTACCGATGTTTGCCAGTATCTCAAAGAACAAACCAATAGTGTCATCTGCAGTATCGCGTACGTGGGCAAGGTCGATAAATCCGCCTTTTTCAGTATATAGAATACCGTTGTTTTCACTACCACCATGATCCAACGCCGATGAGGATGATGACGTGTAATGATAAATACCACTGGCAAACTTATGCGGACCGATGTCATCGAGCCCAACGACATTGTTCAAGCGAAAAAATGGCACCGGTACAGGGCCTAGTTTCACCGTTTGCATATCACCGAAGGCGCAGCAAGGGCGGACATTTTGCGGAACCGTAAACTGTGGGTAACTGGCTTCATCCAACTGCCAGGAAAATCCTGCCGGTTGACCACCCGCCAGCATATCTGCCACATCCGAATTGTTCGGCATCGCATGGGTTTGCCAGGTGTTGGACGAGCAACCGGCCATTAAAACCAACACAGCAGCGGCATATAACGGGCGTAATACATTCAAGGTCATATCGTTAAAACGCTTCATTGATTGCAAAGTAAAAGCCGCTTTGATCGTTACCAAAGCCCATATCCAGACGCAGGTTAACGCGCTGCTTGATCTCAAAGCGATATCCGACCCCGACAGAATGTAACCACTTTTCATCACCCAACTGGGCAAACTCAGGGGCCAATGTACCAGCCCCCAGCCAATAGACCATGCCATGCCGGCCTGATAGCGGTTGGCGATACTCAACTTGGGCTATCAATAAGTTATTGTCGCGGTAATGCCCTTGTTCATAACCACGAAGTGCTTCGGCACCGCCAAGTTGTGCCATCTGATCCCAACTTACATCCCCAAAGTTAGACTCCACCCTCGCCTGCCATGCAAGGACCCCCGGAACAACCGACAGTGAGTGGTAATCGCTATAGTTAAGGCTTAACCGTTCAAAGTCATTATCCGAGCCTATAGCTGTATTGAAGTTGTGGTATTCAAGCTGGATCAAGCGCCCTTGTGACGCATTGAGGGCAAAATCACGAGAGTCATACGTAAGGCTGAGCATCCCACCGACATTGCGTTGCGTCTCAGGAAAGTTAGCAATGTCATCTCCGACCCGGGGAGTGTCTGACTGCTCTTGCTCAATATTTGATGCTTCGTTTCGGGAAAGCTCAAACCCCATACCGAGATAGGTGTAAGGCAACACCCGTACCATCCCCGTTACCGAGCCAGAATAAGTACGGCGATCATAATCAACACGCTCATTATTCATGCCGGCATCAACGCCCACACCATAAAAGATGTCCGGAGAATCCATTAACTCAGCATCGACAAACAACCGGTACTTATCTCTGTTTAGATAGTTTGCGTTCCGTATTGCCACGCCATAGGCACCATTTATCGAGCCAAAACCATTGATTGTGATGGAACTTGGCTGCGAAACCGTATCGTTAATATCTGGCATGTACAAACCGACTGCCGAGACACCAATACCAAACTTTTTCTCCGGTGTATAAAACGGCCCCGGCATGACGCTCCAATCGATCCCCTTTTCAGGGTTGAAGCCACCGTCTGCACCCAACTCGAGCAACATGCCATCCAGCCATTGCTGGTATCGCTGATACGCGGTTAAATCAGGCTTGTGCTGGACATGCTCTTGCTCGGCCTGCTGGGCAAAACTGATACTCGGCAAGACTAAACATACTAAAGGAAGTATTTTTTTCATATTTAATTAGAATCGCCGACCCAAAGAGAAGAACAGAGTTTCACGTTGGCCAAAACCTGCCTCCATCAAAACATCCCAATCACGGTTGAAGGCATATTGGAAACCCACCAGGCCATTCCACTTCTCATCCGCACTTTGGCTTACCTCAAACCCTGCATCCGGCGCTATGTTATCAATCGCCGCAGCCAGTTCAGACGGCAAGCCCAAACTCTTTAGGTCACCAGATAGGTACTGTTGAACATCCTGGTACATGGCCCCTACAAAAACACGAAGCTCACGCCCGCCATCATATTCCCACCGATGGCCGATACGAGGTGCCGCAACAAAGGTTTTGATATTGCCATCGATAGCGGAAATACTGGTGTAGGTGTAGTTCATATCCAGAAGAGCGAACCAATTGCCGACCCCACCAGCGATGGTTGTACCAACGCCATAAGTACCGCCGTCCATATCCAGCGTGAACATGGTGTTTTCAGGTAGATTACCGCCAAGCTCATCAATAGCCGTACATAACAATTTATTCCCGATACCATTCACAGCATTGCGGTCGCAACTTACTGAGTCAATCCTTGCTTTGCTTTGGCCTTGGGTATAACCAATAATTCCGTAGAGGTTAAGAAACGGAAAAACCCACACATCGCCTCGTAAAGTGATGTTTGAACCGGTGAAGTCTGCTTGTTTTGCATCAACATCAATAGCGTCCAGAACTGGATGTCCGGTCAAAGCGATACTGTTGACCGTAATTGGATTGCTCATGTCCATGTACGAGATCGAAAAGCCATACGGTTTAGGTAGTGTATAGCCCAACTTTTCAGCTTCATCTCCCCAGATAGGAAAAAAGGATTGTTGCGCAAAGGTAAGCGGAGAGAAAAGCGCTGCAAGTAGCAGTAAAGCATTTTGTTTCAAAATTTTATCTCTGTAAGATTGTTGTTTCTGCCTCCTGCTTTGTTATCGAAAGGAAATACTTTCAACAACAGCCATTTATCGCCCCAACCTTTTATTGAAAGGGCAACATCACCCATCCAGAATGATTCAGGCGATGAATAATATAGATCGATTTGAGGTTTGACCAGTGAGTGATTTTAAGCTTTTACGAGGGACAGTTCTGAGCTTTAGCTAAGGGATTAAGCACACATTAAGCTTTCTAGAAAAAAACCGCTTTAAAGTGATAACTCACATCAAATAAGACGCCAGCACTCAAAAAAAGACGAGATAAAAAAGAAAAAACCCACCACTTAATCAGTGATGGGTTTACATTTAGTAACGAATCTAGTGGTGTTTAGCGCTTGAAGCGCATAAAGACCGTAGAGAGCGGTGGAAGGTCAAGGCTGATTGACTGCTCAAGGCCATGTGACTCGACAGGCGTAGTCTCAATTAGCGCTTTCACATCAGCACCACTGCCCCAGTACTTATTATCGTCGGTATTCAGCAGTAACTCGTACACACCTTCAACCGGCACACCTAGGGTATAACCTTGGCGTGGTACCGGGGTAAAGTTAGATACGATCAAGACCTTGTCACCATTGAGCGCAATACGCTCATGGGCAAGGATACTGTTGTCGGCATCGTCTTGAACACGCCATTCAAAGCCAGCAGGGTCGCAATCTTGCTCATACATTGCAGGCTCTGAGGTATACAGGGCATTCAAATCTTTAACCAGGGCTTTCATACCGCTGTGGCGTGGGTACTCAAGCCAGTGCCACTCTAGCTGACCATCGTGGTTCCACTCTGCACTCTGGGCAATTTCTGCCCCCATGAAGTTAAGCTTCTTACCAGGTTGGCCATACATGTAACCCATGTATGCACGCAGGTTTGCCGTTTTCTGCCATTCATCACCCGGCATTTTGTCCAGCAGTGAACCTTTACCGTAAACCACTTCGTCATGAGACAAAGAGAGTACGTAGTTCTCGCTAAATGCATACACCATTGGGAAAGTAATGGTATTGTGATGGTAGCTACGGTGGATTGGCTCTTCCTGGATGTAAGAAAGGCTATCGTGCATCCAGCCCATGTTCCATTTAAAGCCAAAACCCAAACCGCCCATGTCAGTTGGCTTGGTCACACCAGGGAAAGCTGTCGACTCTTCAGCAATAGTCATTGCATTCGGGTAATGACGGTAAACTTCTTCATTCACCCAACGCAGCAGGCTCACTGCATCAAAGTTTACGTTGCCACCTTCGTGGTTAGGAATCCACTGATCATGCTCACGGGAGTAATCCAGGTAGAGCATTGACGCTACCGCATCAACTCGCAAGCCATCAATGTGGTAATGTTCAAACCAGAACAGTGCATTCGACACCAAGAAACGGCGGACATGGTCACGACCGTAATCGTAGATGTAGCTCTGCCAATCCTGATGCCAGCCCCTGCGAGGGTCTGGATCATTAAACAGTGCAGTGCCGTCGAAATTCGCCAAGCCGTGATCGTCTGACGGGAAGTGGGCCGGAACCCAGTCCAGTACGACACCGATATTAGCCTGGTGACATTGGTCTACAAAGTACTTGAAGTCATCCGGAGAGCCGAAACGACTTGTTGGAGCAAACAGGCCAATTGGCTGATAGCCCCAAGATCCATAGAACGGGTGCTCGGAAACCGGCATCAGCTCTACATGGGTGTAACCCATATCACTCAAGTATGGGATTAGCTCATCAGCAAGCTCACGGTAGTTCAGGAACTCACCTTGAGCGTTTTTGCGCCATGAGCCCGCGTGTAGCTCATAGAATGACAAGGCTTGTTGGTGCTTGGCTGTCACCGGACGGTTTTGCCATGCACTATCTTGCCAATCATATTTTGCTTGGTCGAAAACCTTCGAGGCAAAAGACGGATATTGCTCCGACGAATAGCCCCATGGGTCTGCTTTGTGAGGTAACCCCTCACCTGCACTGTCTTTCAGCTCAAATTTATATAGGGTGCCTTCCTCAAGTTCAGGAATGAACAGACCCCAAAGGCCATCATCAAGACGTTGCATTGGGTGGCGACGACCGTCCCATGCATTGAAATGGCCAACGACACTTACCGCTGAAGCATTCGGTGCAAAGGCAAGAAAACGTACACCGGAAATTGAAGAGTTACCACGATTAAGAGTGACTAGTTGGGCACCCATTTCACTGTGCATCAGTGATGGGTCTGCCAACGCTTCACCTGATTGAATCAGATTGTGGAATTGGTAAGGGTCGCAAATCGTTTGTTCGCCTTGCGGCCAGTTAACGACAAGTTGATATAGTGCAGTGGTCAAATCGAAATCACCCTCAAGCACAAAACCGCTATCAGCTTCGCGTGCGAGGGTAAAACGTTCACCGTTTTCAGTTATTGCTTCAATAGAATCAGCACCTGGCATATACACACGAAGTGCAATGTCAGTCGACTGATATTGAGGGCCTAAAAATGAAAATGGGTCTGAAAATGCAGCTCTCTCGAGCTGCATGTATTCCTTATCACTGCGGGTCACTTTAGATGTGTCCAACGCATTACTCCTGATATTACTTATTGTTTGATGCTTCTGCTCGTGTTTCGGTTAAACGACGAGTCAAGTCAACAATATTCTGGCGATTGAAGATATCATCCAATGTGGTCGATAACTTACGACGCCAGTTCGGGTATTCGTCAACGGTACCCGGGATGTTGACCGGCTTGTCCATTTCTAGCCAGTCTTCCAACTGTAGGCTCAACAAAGCACTAGAGCCGGCAGCTAGGTGGAGTTGCATGGCTTCGCTTAATTGCTGATCCATCGGCACATATGCAGCATCATGCCCAACCCCTTCAGGAAGATAACCATGCCAAGCTAAACTATCAAGGATTTTTTGTTTGCTTTCGGCACGACTATCGAACAAACCTGCCAATTGTTCCTGGTCTGGATACAAACCGAGCTCTTCACCCATCTTAAGGTCATCACAATGCCAGAAACCACGAAGTGTTGGCATGTCATGCGTACAAAGTGCAGACATCGATTGGTCAGCATAGTGTTTCGGTGAGTAGAAACCGCCGTCTTCTGCTGTTTCGAAGAAGAACACCTTGTATGAGTGGATACCGGCTGTAGCCAACTTATCAACGATTTCATCAGGTACTGTACCCAAGTCTTCACCGATAACCGTACACTGGTAACGGTGGCTCTCTAGCGCCAGAATCGACATCATGTCTTCAACTGGGTAGTACATGTAAGCACCGTTTTTCGCTGACTCACCTTTTGGAATCCACCACAGGCGTAGTAGGCCAAGTACGTGGTCGATACGTAGTGCACCACAACTGCGCATATTAGCGCGAAGCAGTTGAATGTATGGCTCGTATGAACGCTCTTTAAGTACGTCTGGGTTCAGCGGCGGAAGACCCCAGTTCTGTCCTAGTGGACCAAGAATATCTGGCGGCGCACCCACGCTCACGTCCTGGCAAAGTGCACCGTGGTCAGCCCAAGTCTCTGAGCCTGAGTCACAAACACCAACGGCTAGGTCGCGGTACAGACCGATGGTCATGCCCTTCTCTTCAGCCAACTCATTGACTTCTGCTAACTGGGTGTCAGCTAGCCATTGCAGGTACATATAAAGTTGTACTTGCGTGTAATTCTTCTTGATGTATGTCTGTACAGCTGCATTATCAAAGTGACGGTATTGCTCAGGGAATACAGGCCAGCCCCAAGTGTTTTCGTCTTCTTTTTTCAGCTCAGCATGCAATGCATCGAATGCTGCTTGGTGAAGCAAGCTCTCACCGCCATCTTCAACAAATTGCTGGAATTTCTGTGCACGTGCTGTGTTTTTCTCAAGATGGCGCTCGTTGAACGTTTTGAACAACAGAGGTAGAACAGCCATTTTCAGACAAGACACTTCACTGTAGTTCACCCAGTTCGCGTTACGCGCTTCATTTAGGCGCTGTTGGAACTCAGGGCTACCGACAAGTTGCTGTGCTTCATCACACTGTGCAAACTCAGTTACAGAACTCACATCAATGTACATCAGGTTCAGCCAACGACGGGAAGATGGGCTGTATGGGCTCGCACCTTCTGGGTTAGCTGGGAATAAGGAGTGGATTGGGTTCAAACCCACAAAGTCACCACCACGGGCAGCAACATCAGCAACCAATTGTTTCAGGTCGCCGAAATCACCAATACCCCAGTTGTGGTTAGTACGAATTGAATACAGCTGAACGCTGGTACCCCAAAGCTTCTTGTTATTAAGCAAATCTTCCTGCTTGTAACAAGAAGTCGGAGTCACGATCAAAGTCATTGTAAAAGGAGATTTACGACGCTTACGGAAAACCTCAAGCTTGTGGTAACCCCAAGCCAAATCATCCGGCAGTGCGAAAACTAACGTACCACCGTTTTCACGCTCGTCTGAAACCAGCTGTGACTGCAGCCAGCCTTCCAGCACATCTCCCTGCTCAGTTTCTAAGCGCCAGCTAAAGTCGCTGATACGTGCGCTTTGACCCAAGTGCATTTCAATGTGCATCGGCTCACCACTGCGAACCACCTTCACAGGTGCTAACACATCAGGGCGTAGCTTCTTATTTGCTGATTCCAGCAATGCATCATCACTTTTGGTGTCGTAACCTAGCGCTGCTAACAGGCGACGGATTGTATCACTGTCAACTTGCGCTTCATCCCCCCAAGCACTGACATAGTTATCGGCAATGCCGACCATGTCTGCAACTTGTTTTAATACTTGATCGTCTTTCATCGTTCTCTCCGTTAGCGGCCTCGCGGCCGCTACGATGTTTAAAGTTTTGCTGATATCAATTCGTACTTTTATGGCAGCCTAGAGCAGTTATAGTGAAACCGGCTCTAGTTTCCAGATGTTGTTAGCGTAGTCTCGAATACTACGGTCTGAGCTGAATTTGCTCATCAGTGCCGTATTCAGGATGGCCTTACGGGCCCATGTCTTCTGGTCACGGTATTCCGCATCGATTTTCTCTTGCGTCTTCACGTAATCGGCAAAGTCAGCCAGCACCAGGTAAGGGTCACCGCCGTCCAGCAGGTTGTGGCGAATTGCCGCCAACTGGCCTGGGTTGCCTGGTGTGAATTCATCTGTTTCTAACAAATCCAGTGCTGCACGCAGAAGGCTATCAGCATGGTAGTAACGGTAAGGGTCGTAACCCTCCTGCTTAAGTTTCTGTACTTCGTCAACCAATAGGCCGAAGATGAAGATATTTTCGTCGCCCACTTCTTCGCGCATTTCTACGTTTGCACCATCCATCGTACCGACAGTCAGAGCACCGTTCATGGCGAACTTCATGTTACCCGTACCTGAAGCTTCTTTACCGGCAGTCGAGATCTGCTCAGAAACATCAGCCGCTGGGAACAGGATTTCAGCCAAGCTTACGCGGTAGTCAGGAATGAATACCACTTTCAGCTTGCCGCCAAGACGTGGGTCGTTGTTCACTTTCTCTGCCACTTTGTTGATGGCAAAGATGAT
>NZ_JACSOF010000095.1:0-25942 GCF_014349205.1 Photobacterium sp. BZF1 | reverse complement strand
ACTGTAGACCCCTTAGTATTCATAGACTTAAAACACTACACGTTAGAAAAGCTTGATGTGGAACACATTTTTTTCTTTTATTATTTTTATTTCCGATTACAATACTTCGCCTTGATTCGGCTTCAGGCAGTTTTTAATAATAAGGTATCAAGTCATGAAAGTTGTCGATTATTTTAAGCAAAAACGTGATGGTCTATCACTACATGCCTTTGAACTAAAAGACTTACTCTCACCTTCTTTGCGTGAGCACTGGCTTGATTTTGTTAACCGAGCGAACAAAACACAGCTTGGCGCCCTTGTTATGCACAAACAGTCAGCATCTAATGATGATGTCGTCGAGCAACCTAGTAAGAACAAGATAGAAAAAACTGTAGTGGAAAATAACGCATCTGAAGCTGTTGCCAAGGTACCAGCTGCAATTGAAATGAAGCCAGAAGCAGAGGCACTGTATAATGAGCTTACTGCAACCCTTGGTGAAGTGATTCATACTGGCGAGTGGATGACTGTAGATCAGAGTCGTATCAACCAATTTGCTGATGTGACAGAAGATCACCAGTGGATTCACACTAACCCAGAGCGTGCAGCTGAAGAATCACCTTTTAAAACAACTGTTGCACACGGATTCCTAACACTGTCGCTACTATCGGTCCTTACTGATAGCGTTGATCCTGAAAACAAAAAGTATCCAACGGCAAAAATGACAGTTAACTTGGGTTTTAACCAAATTCGCTTCCCGTACCCGGTTAAATCTGATAACCGCATTCGTGCGACAACCAAGATTCAGTCGGTTAAACCCGTGAAGCGTGGCTTAGAGATTGTCCAAGAGCTTACTGTACAAATCGAAGGTGTTCGCCGTCCTGGTTGTGTTGCAGAATCTGTTATCCAGTTGCACTTCTAACCCAAGAAGCACAGAGCCGAAAGATTATCGATGCCAAAAGCAGAACGCTTTTGGCATTTTTGTATCTGCAGCTTAACTAATACCATTGAGACTCAACAGCAGCCAAACCTCCCCTCCCTTTCTTAAGCCCCTAGCAATCCTATAAATCCGTACAAACTCTATACAACCAAACCTTTACTAGTTGCACAAGCATAAATTTACTCTTACAATCAGCCCAATTAAAAACATAGTTCAAAATAATAAACAACATTATCAATAAATTAAGCTCAACCATTCATTATGATTAGACTCGTTACAGTTATTGTTTTAGTCGGTCTCCTCGCTGTTACCGCAGCCCTATCGATGTTAGGTATTCAGTCCGATGCCCGAAAGTCGACATTAAATTCAATCGCATCCACTATGCATACCACTTCGGAGATCGTTCATACCAAAGCTATTGTAAATAGCCTTACCGAAGCCTGTTATATCTATCAAGATGAAACGACTCTTCGCGCATTCATTGAAGGAATTTATATCTGTAACGGCTACCCTACTGCTCATATTGATAACGTTAAGCGGGCTTTTAATATCAGCGATGATCTAGAAGTGAATAATCGAATGAAAGACGGTGGTCGAATTGCCTATGTCTCCTTCAGAAAGGTCACATACATCTCTGACGAAGAAAACAAACTAGTTACCGTGACACCTAAATGCTATGTCAGCTACCAAGATGCCAAAAGAGCCAATGGGCCGGAAATCTATGATGTAACAGTGGAACTAGAAGACTGTTAAAAAAAACCGTGCCTAGGCACGGTTCTTCAGTGTTTTGAGATACGGCTAAACGAGTTGCTCTAAGCCCTCAAGGAAAGCTTTCGCATCTTGCTGGAATAAGTGGAGGTTGTCGCGGATTTTATCCTCTTCCCAGTCCCACCAAGCCAATGCCTCAAGCCGTGGTCCCATCTCGGGGTCTTCAAAACGTGGTCTCAGCACTCGGGCTGGGTTGCCAACCACAATGGACCATGGTGGAACATCTTTGGTCACCACACTGCCCGCACCGACGATAGAGCCATTACCTATCGTAATACCAGGCAGTACAATGGCCCCGTGACCAATCCAAACATCATGACCAATCACCACTTTGTCTTCTTCACGCCAAGCAAAGACCTCATCGTCGAGGGTTGCTGGGTCATCACCCAATTGGTACTTACCCGGACGATAGGTGAAGTGATGCAAGGTCGGCCTCCACCATGGATGATTGCTCGGGTTGACCCTGACACTAGCGGCAATAGAGGTAAACTTACCGACTTCGGTAAACATTAGGTTGCTGTCATTTTGAATGTAGCTGTAATCACCAACTGATACATTGTTCAAAATACACCGGTCAGCGATTTCTACCCAGCGGCCAAGTTCGGCATTATGCAACTTGCTGGTTTCAGCAATGCTCGGCTCTGAGGATAAAGTTGGAGATAGCGGTTGGTTCATTACTGCTTACTCATCGTTAGTAGCCCACACTGTTCGTTCAATAGTTGCTGGCTCAAAAGTTAAATTCCTGTCCATCGGACACGAGGAAAAAGTCGTCATCGAAGGCTTGTGGGTTCGCCATAGCCCAACTCTCGAGGCTATGACCAATATGGATCAAGCCCATTTTAGTTGGTCGACATTCTTCTTTGATGGATTTGGCAAGGACCACATCGTTATGGTTGACCGTCTTTTCTCCGGCATCCCTATCAACTGGCGGAAAGCTACAATCAATCAGCATGAGATCTACCGGGTTTTGGCCAAGCCATTGTTTGACTTCTGCCGGTAGATCAACCGTATCCGTTAAGTATGCAATGCGCTTACCCTGCCCCTCAAACACATATCCCAAACACGGCTTGGAGTGAATCAACGGCAAAGGTGTGATACGGATATCTCGCCAGTAAAAGTGTTCAAAAGGTTGCCGGGGCGGTTTGAAGGCCAGAATACCGGGATGCTTGAATAGGTCATCGCAACCCACAGGATCGTCCGGGCCGAATACAGGAATAGACAGGTTTACCCCCCAGCGAAGATCGAATAGGGATTGCACATGATCCATGTGGTAATGGGTCAGTACGATACTGTCGATACTGCCGGCAGGGAACCGAGTCAGCAAATCCTCGGCATTGGCGTCTATCAACAAATTGCGGCCTTGGTAACTGATAAATGCCGATGTTTTACCACGGGAATATACCGGATTCGCTCTTGCCCGCTCACAAGCAATACAATGACAGCCGTACACGGGTAATAGCCGGGCATTACCAGTCCCTATTACCGTGAGCTTCATTACAACCTCTCCTTATTGATTGACATCGTATGCTGGCTAAGGCGAGGCATAGCACTCTGGTATTGGCTGTAATGATTAATAAATTGCTCAATGGTCTGCTGCAACGAGCCGCTATTGTCCACGACAAAACCACTATCAGGGCATTGGCCACGGTAATATTCTGCCCTTGCTAACCTGTCTACTATTTGGTCCGGTGTCTCACGCCCTCTGGCATATAGCCGAGCTTCCAGAACTTCAGCGCTGACATCAACGATGACAGGCACGACGCGATAACCAAAATCCATCATAGCTTGTTCTAAATAAGCTCTTGAACCATTAACCACCACATCGAGTCCTTGGGCTAACCACAGCTCAATCTCTTTACCCAAGGCGTAGTTAAAACCGTTGGCCTTCCAACTCATAGCAAACAAACCTTGTTGCGAGCGTTGGGCAAACTCCTCGGTAGAGAGTTCCACGTGGTTTTCCCCGCCCGCCTGTGCAGAACGCGTGATATAACGGTGTGCTACCAATAGCTGTTTGGGATAAAGCGTGCGTATCGCCTGAAGCAGGCTGTCTTTGCCTGCCCCCGACGCGCCCATTACATAAAATAAGGTGCCTTGTTTATTCAACGCAGATCTCCTTGCGTTTCTATTTTTTGGCATGTCTCAGTATTCAATTAAAATACCTGCTTACCCTGACGCCAAACACGAGTGACATAAGTGTGATCATGCAAATGGTGTGCAAGCAGCAAATCAGCACGTTTACCTTCTGCAATGACACCTCGGTCGTTTAATTGAAGTGCCTGTGCTGGGTTAATCGTCGCGAGCTTAGTTGCCTGTGACAAATCTAAGTCATTACTCTCGTCATCTGCTAATTGGAAAAGCGCATCAAGCAAGCTACCGGGGTAGTAATCAGATGACAGAATATCCAATACACCTAGGCTTGCGAGTTCGTGCGCTGCCACATTGCCTGAATGCGAACCGCCACGAACGACGTTCGGTGCGCCCATCATGACTTTCAAGCCCATTTCATGGGATGCTTTGGCGGCCTCAACGGTGGTTGGGAATTCCGCAATGACCATCCCTAAATCTTTTGACTCCTGAACATGCAAAAGAGTTGCATCATCGTGACTTGCCATCGGAATATTCCTCTCGCGGCACTGTCGAGTAATTTCAGCACGGTTCGATGCTGACCACTGCTGCGAGCGAGCAACCTGCTCCTTCTCAAACGCAAACATCTGCTCGTCAGAAAATTTGTATTTGCCCTGATAGTAATCACGGTACTTTTGAACATCGACAAACTGACGTTGGCCCGGTGCATGGTCCATCAAAGAGACCAGATGCACTTCCGACAGGTTGGCATAACGCTCAAACATACCTACCGTGGTTTCATGGGGGACTTCACAACGTAAGTGAAGGAAATGCTCGGCACGGTTCACCCCCCGTTTCTGGCTTTCAATAACGGTATCGATAAGGTGATCCAAGTTTTCCTGACGGCGCCCCCCTTCTCGGTAATCGCCAAGGGCGACAGCATCAAGCACGGTAGTGATCCCAGATCCAACCAACTGGGCATCATGGGCACTCATTGCAGAAAAAGGTGGCCAGTCAACCTTCGGCCTCGGTGTAAAATACTTTTCCAAATTGTCGGTATGCAGTTCAATCAGCCCCGGCATCAACCAACCATTTTCACCATCATACGCTTGTGGCAACTGGCTAAGGGTGTCCGACATAGATTTAATGACGCCATTTTCCAATTCAACCGAGCCTTTTACGATCTCGTCTTCAAGGACCATATGTACATTGGTAATAATCACAATTTTTTCCTCATCCCTGACTAGGCAACGTGTTCGGTTGCTGGAGCCATTTCAAGCTGCGATGATGCCTGCACAGACATCACGGTTGGATTGTTTTGGTCTGTTGTATCTTTTGTAGTCTGTCGCGATGCCTGTTCTGAATTAGCCGCTTTTGGTTTCATTACGTACAAACGGTCAGCGACCTGCGCCCTCACCTCTTCATCATGGAATATACCCACAATCGCTGCACCGCGAGATTTGGCCTCTTCAATCAAACTGACCACAACAGCGCTGTTGGTCGCATCCAATGACGCCGTTGGCTCATCAAGTAGCAAGATTGGGTAATCGACAATAAAGCCCCTCGCGATGTTAACCCGTTGCTGTTCACCACCAGAGAAGGTTGCCGGCGCCAAGTGCCACAAGTGTTCTGGAACGTTCAAGCGTCGAAGCAGTTGACTGGCTTTACGCTCAGCTTCCTCACGGCAACCGCCAACTTCTAACATTGGCTGCATAACAACTTCCAGCGCGCTGATACGAGGGATAACGCGTAAGAACTGGCTTACCCATCCCACGGTATCACGTCGTACATTCAACACTTCTCGTGGGGAAGCACTGACAAGGTCAACCCATTGATCATGGTGACACACTTCTATGGAGCCAGAATCAACCAGGTAGTTCGCATATAAAGCACGGAGCAAAGTTGACTTGCCTGAGCCAGAGTGGCCATGCAGCACAACGCACTCTCCTTGCTCGACACTCAACGATGAATCTTGTAGTACCGGTAACTCGATACCGTTTTGATTATGCAAAACGAAGGTTTTACTTACATTACAGACTTTCAACATTGGCTTATTCATGTTCTTTCCTTAGTTTTGCAGTACCGATGAAACCAAAAGCTGGGTGTAAGGATGCTGTGGGTCGTCTAACACCTGATCGGTCAAGCCAGTTTCCACTACATGGCTTTGCTTCATCACCATCAGCCTATGAGCCAGCAAGCGCGCAACGGCCAAATCGTGGGTCACGATAACGACAGCAAGTTCCAGCTCAGTTACCAACCGGCGCAATAAATCCAATAGCTTTGCCTGTACCGACACATCAAGGCCGCCAGTCGGCTCGTCCATGAAGATCAACTTTGGGTGAGTCACCAAGTTGCGGGCAATCTGTAGTCGCTGTTGCATACCACCAGAGAAGGTCGTAGGCATGTCATCAATACGTTCAGCAGGAATTTCAACATCCCCTAACCACTTCTCGGCTTCATTACGAATTTCACCGTAATGGCTTTTGCCTACTGCCATTAACCGCTCGCCAATATTGCCGCCAGCGGAGACTCTTCCACGCAACCCATCCATTGGATGCTGGTGAACCACTCCCCACTCCGTGCGAAGAAGGTGGCGGCGCTGGCTTTCTGCCATTGCGTACAGGTCTTCTATCTGGGCAAGCTGTTGTTCTGCGCCACCGCGCAAGTAAAGCACTTCACCATTGTCAGGTTGCAAGCGGCCAGAGATAGCTTTGAGCAAAGTACTTTTGCCTGAGCCTGATTCGCCAACAATACCCAATACTTCACCAGGGAATAGCTCAAACGATACCTCTGAAAACCCTTTGCCAGGCGCATAGAGTTTGGTGAGGTTTTGCACCGACAGTAGCGGTTGTTCTTTAAGGTTTGTCATTTCCATCATCATTTCGCTCTGCCTATTGTGCATCCACCAGTTCTGCGGTTTTACGTCCGTTTTCGTGTACTGGTGATTCCGAGTTCTTTTCAACTTGCTGGCGACAGTAGTCAGTGTCCGAGCAGACAAACATCCGGTTACCCTCATCATCAATCACCACCTCATCCAAGAAGGTATCAGTCGATCCACAGATACTGCATGGCTCTTCCCACTTCTGTACTTCGAACGGGTGATCATCAAAATCTAAGCTGTGAACCTTGGTATAGGGTGGAATGGCATAAATACGCTTTTCACGCCCAGCTCCAAACAGTTGAAGCGCAGCCATGTTGTCCATTTTCGGGTTATCGAATTTCGGGATTGGCGATGGATCCATGATGTAGCGCTCGTTGACACGGACCGGATACGCATAGGCAGTCGCAATATGGCCGAACCGTGCAATATCCTCGTACAGTTTGACATGCATGATGCCGTACTCCTGTAAGGCGTGCATTTTGCGGGTTTCCGTTTCACGCGGCTCGATAAAACGCAATGGCTCTGGGATAGGCACCTGATAAACCAAGATTTGATCTTTCTGCAACGCGACTTCTGGAATTCGGTGACGAGTCTGGATAATAGACGCTTCGGTTGTCGTTTCGGTGGTATTGGCCTGTGCCACGGTTTTGAAGAACTCACGGATAGAAACGGCATTGGTGGTGTCATCTGCACCTTGGTCAATCACCTTAAGGGTATCGTCCTTGCCAATGATCGTGGCTGTTAGCTGAACGCCACCAGTCCCCCAACCATACGGCATCGGCATTTCACGGCCACCAAAAGGTACTTGGTAACCGGGAATAGCCACCGCTTTTAGCAGCGCCCTGCGAATCATACGTTTGGTTTGCTCGTCTAGATAACCGTAGTTATAGCCATGGTTTTGTGCTTGTGACATTTACTCGCCCTCACCGTCTACGTGCTGTGGTGCCATCAGTTCATCGTGTTCTTTGTGCATCTTGCGTAGAAGCTCCAATTCAGATTGGAAATCAACGTAGTGCGGTAATTTCAGGTGAGAAACAAACCCTGCAGCCTCAACGTTATCCGCATGGGCCAAGACAAATTCTTCATCTTGTGCGGGACCATCAACCGGCTCATCGTATTCGGCACCTTGCAACGCACGGTCTACCAGCGCCATAGACATCGCTTTACGCTCAGTAAAACCAAATGTCAGGCCATATCCCCGTGTCAGCTTAGGTTTCTGCTGCTTGTTACCGATGAATCCGTTAATCATCTGACATTCAGTTAGCTCAAGCTCACCGATATCAATATCAAAACTACCGCTCTCTGTGCATAGCTCTTCTGGGCTTAGCGACAGCGTCACCTTTCCTGAGCGAATTTCACCGGCAAACGGGTGGTTACGTCCATAACCTCGTTGAGTCGAATAACCAAGCGCCAGCAAGAAGCCCTCATCGCCTCGTGCCAGTTGCTGCAAACGTGCAGAACGATCACAGGGGAAATTAACCGGTTCCATGGTGACATCATCTGGTTGCTCACCCATATCCTGTTCAACAACCATCAAATCCAGCTTTTCAAGAATCCCCATGACTTGTGGGCAAGTCTCGTTAACGTTAGGCACTCCCTCTTCAGCAGGTGCCTGCTGCGCCATGTTCACGGGTTCTTCACCTTCTGCCAGTAAGCTAAAGTCCAACAAACGATGGGTATAGTCATAGGTTGGCCCCAACAACTGACCACCGGGAAGGTCTTTGTATGTCGCCGAGATACGGCGCTCAATACGCATATCTGAAGTATCAACCGGCTCCAACACGGCCAAACGAGGCAGAGTGGTACGGTAAGCGCGCAACAGGAAGATGGCCTCAACCAAGTCACCACTGGCCTGCTTGATAGCCAATGCCGCTAACTCTTTGTCATAAATGCCGCCCTCGGTCATCACGCGATCGACTGAACCCGCAAGCTGTTCACTGATTTGAGAAACCTGAAGCTCAGGCAGGTCGGTATTGCCCCGGCGCTTTTGTGCCTGAAGTTGGTGTGCGGCTTTAATCGCTTTTTCGCCGCCTTTGACTGCAACGTACATTACATCGCCTCCACTGATGTTGAGCGCGGGATCGCCACCACTTGCTCACCTGAAACAAAAATCAAATCCAGCCCGAGGGGAAACATTTTTCCTTGGTCCATCAGAATGTTGTTCACATCCGGCGAAATTTTACCCAGTTGGATACAGCACTCTTCTTTAATTCCTGGCCCCGTTAGCTTGAATCGCTGGCCAGAAGAGAGGCTAGTGGCTTCGATAACCAATGTTGTGCTGCGATCCGGATATTCTTCATTACCGAGGTTAAATGCCAGCTCATCAAACTTGATAGTTGGCATATCAGCTGAAGCAACCACTGCAAATACAGCTTGTTCCGGTGCCGCATTGGTTGCAGCGCCAGTATGAAAGTGGATATTTTGGGTCGCGGCATTGTCTTGCAAAAACGATTGGGACAACCACAACGGCGTGCTGTTATCCGCCATCGCGAGTAGCACCTGACTTGTCGCTGGCATCATTGCCCCAAAACCAGAGCAGCGGTCTAGTTCAACACGAGTTCCTGGTTCGGACATTGCTTTGAGCAAGCGTCTAAAACAAAACTGGCTATCATGTACGGCATCAGTGAAAGCCGAGGTAATATGGCTCATCGTATATCTCCTTTATCTATTACCGCGGCTTAGTCTTCACCACGAACCATGGTGAAAAAGTCCACTTTGCTGCTAGCAACCTCTTGTTGGCGCTGCTCCCTTTCGGCCTGCTTATCCGCTGCCAATGGAGTGACGATTTGAGCAAAGATGGCCTCGTGGTATTGGTCTGTTTGCAGCAATCCATCCAATACGGCTGCTAACTCTGCATGCTGCTTGTTGCGCCCTTGAAGGTAGCTGTAACCCATCTCACCGCTTGCCAGCTGAACGGCAGCACGTGTTATGGTGACATCGCCAATATTGAACTGGCGGCCAGTACTCCCCATTCTTGCCCGAACTTGTGCCAGGCCAATTTCTGCCGGGCGTATGATCTTGTAATCCGGAGCCAATCCATGTTGGTTACGGCTCTGCTGCCAAAGGGTTGAGAGTTTTTCAAAACTGGCCTGGGCCAGTACAGACATCCAATGTTTTCTTTTTTCCGTGGTGTCCATTTAGTGCTCCATGACTAATTCAATGACATCAGATCGGGTATTTGAACTTGAATATTCAGCTACTTTTTCCGTGCCTTTGATGACATTTGTGGTACGTATTATTAATAACGGGATACTGCTATTGATTTGTAAAAGTCGGCAGTATTCTGTATTCGGTATTTGGGCGCGAAGCCGAGTGCTTTTACGCTCTAATTCAACACCCAATTCTTTTTTAATAAAATTATGCAATGAGCCAGATTGAAAATGCTTTATCACTGGCCACCAGCTATAGTCAGACAAATAATGATCAATCACGGTACGTGGAACACCATCCATTTTTCGGTAGGTCCGTAAGTGGATAATCTTACTTTCCGGTTCACAATCAAGCTTTCCAGCCAACCTCTCACTGGCAACAAGCGTGCGCGACTGCAGCACTTCACAACGCGGTAGAGAGCCCTGTTCAAGCAGGTTGCCGGTAAAATGGGCACCAGAATGAAGGTAGTAGTCTGCAGGCTGGCTCAACACCATATTCCCTTTACCCTGATGGCGTAGAATTAGCCCTGCCGTTACCAACTCATCAATGGCGCGTCTCACCGTATGACGATTGACTTGAAAATATTTTGCTAATTGTGATTCGGACGGTAAATAATCACCTGCCTGATATTTATGACGTAAGTCATCCTCCAATTCCTTGGCAATTTTTTGATAGACAGGCATTTTCATTTCCTTAAATTATCGGTAAATACTTATCTAGACATGTAAACCGAAAATTTTTATTCCGTGATTAAATCAATATTTCAATTAAATGAATTTCTTGCGAATGATCTGGGAAACAAAATCAATAATGCTCACCGTAACAATAACAATCAGCATAATGGCTGCAGTTTGCTGCATTTGAAAACCGGAGATTGATTGCCACAGCAGCACACCGATACCACCCGCGCCGACCATACCGACAACGGTCGCAGAGCGAATGTTTGATTCGAGGCGATACAAGGAATATGAAATCCACAGCGGCATAACTTGTGGAATGACACCATATAGAATCACTTCCAGTGGGTTTGCACCCGTTGCTTTCACACCTTCAATCGGTCCCGGCTCTATCGCTTCTACCGCCTCGGCAAACAGTTTTGCCAGTACGCCTGTGGTATGAATGAACAGTGCCATGACGCCGGCAAAAGGGCCGAGGCCAACCACCACCACGAACAGCATGGCAAAAACCATTTCATTGATTGCTCGAAGGCCGTCCATCAAACGACGTACCGGGAAGGTAACCCACGTCGGCATCAAGTTTTCAGCGCTCAAAATGCCAAATGGGATAGCCAACAAAATCGAAAGCAAGGTTCCCCAAATACCAATCTGTATCGTGACTAACATTTCACTGAAATACAGTTCAACATCAGTAAAATCAGGTGGAAAGAAGTCCTTGAGAAGCTGCACCATATTTTCAGGATGCTCGAAGAACATCATTGGTGCCATTTCTGCGCCTCGCCACGCCCACATTAAAATGCTGAGTACGATGACCGCAATAACAGCGTTTTTAATCGAAAGCTTTGATGGCGGCATCAGGTGTTGAGTATTGGTGTGCATCATTATGTCCTTGTGTGGCAGGGACATCGCCCCTGCCTTTATCCTTTATTAACCTTGTGCTTTATTAGCCGAGCTTGCTTTGAGTGCATCAATTTCCGCAGTCAGAGAGTCCAGTTCAGCCTGATACTGAGCAATGCGCTCTTTCTTCACTTTATCGCTCAAGCGAGGGTTATCCTGGGTTTCTACCAAGGCTTTGTATGCTTCCATCTGGCGGATCGGCAACAACTGGTTATTGTCTGCTGGTGCAAACCCTGACCAAGCCAATAACTTGAGGTTATCCAACTGCTGATGATTGTCTTTGCCGTAAGCTAAGAAGAACTCTCGAGCCTTGTCTTTGACTCCTTCAGGAATATCCTTGCGCCAAGTGATTACATCCGAAGGGATAAGTTCTGATTGCCACACCACTTTCAACTTGCTGTACAAGTCAGGATTGCTTTGCTTGATGCGTACTAGGTTCATAGTGTGGTTTGTCGCAACATCGACCTGCTTGTTCGCCACTGCCATGGCATTTGAACCATGATTAGCAACGATAGTGCGCTTGAAGTCATTCGCCGAAATATGGTTCTGGGCAAACGCGTAATAGTTCGGTACCAAGAAACCTGACGTTGAGTTAGGCTCACCATTGCCCAGCATCAAGTCTTTGCGGTTATCAATCACATCTTGCAGTGTATTGATATCGTCATTTTCACTGTTGACCAGCAATACGCTGTAATAACCTTGGGTTCCGTCTTTATCAATGTAGCGAGCAAAGATCTCTGCATTGGCACGGTCGACTGCTTCCATCGCTGATTTATTGCCAAAATAGGCAAAATCGACTTTCTTAAAGCGCATTCCCTGGATAATGCCAGCATAATCTGGCGCAAAGTAGGCGTTCACCTTGATACCCAGCTCTTCACTGAGATCATCCAACATGGGCTCCCAGCGTTGCTTTAGGTTTTGCTGGGCATCGGTTGCAATAATGCCAAAGTTAATTTCTTTCATGGTTTCCGCCACACTGGTGAGTGGCGAAACCAAGCTGGCAGCAAGTGCGATAGAGCAACCAACTTTTTTGATAGTGGTAAACATGATTTTTCCCTGCTGATTTAAAATGATGGCGCCAGTTCAGCACCAACAGGTGCATTTTCTTGCTGGGGTTTGGCTGCGGTATAGAGCGCTTTAAGTTTTTGCTCTGTCAATTCAGCCGCTGATCCCTGATAGAAAACTTCCCCCTCACGAAGCGCGATGATCTGCTCACAATATTTAAGGGCATGATCAACTTGGTGAAGAGTCACAATGACCGGAATTCCCTCTTTGCGGTTGATATCCTCAAGCAACTCCATCACGATGCGTGATGATTCCGGATCCAAAGAAGCAATAGGTTCATCGGCAAAAATAATTTTGGCGCGCTGCATAAGTGCACGGGCAATGGCCACCCGCTGCTGCTGACCGCCAGAAAGCGTTGACACCCGCTGATGGGCAAATTGCTCCATCCCTACACGCTGAAGTGCCTGTAAAGCCCGTTGCTGCTGCTCAGCCGTAAATGTACCTGTCAGTGTGCGCCACTTTGGTGTTTCGCTAAGCGCACCAATGAGTACATTGGTCATGACACTCAGGCGGTTCACCAAGTTGAACTGCTGGAAGATATACCCTGCCTGCGCACGGCACTGGCGGATATGCTTACTCGCTTTCCCCTGAGACTGGACCGTTTGCCCGAGCACTGTAATGTGTGAATCTGCGTCTTTGTCCGAAACGACCAAGCCGCTGAGGTGGCGCATTAACGTTGACTTGCCTGAACCCGATGGGCCAAGTAGTGCAGTCATCGAGCGTTCTTTGATTGTCAGGTTAATCCCTTTCAGTGCCTGCTTGTTACCGAAAGTCTTATTGATATTGCTGATGCTTATGATGGTATCCATGTCCGTCATCTCATGTCCGATTCGTGGTACAGAGTGCGGGTGTAATATGAATGTTTTATTGATTGAAAATGTCAGGCTCGTGACGGCAGGAAACAACAATTAGCTTGTTGTTGTGAGGAAAATTGCCTAAGAATCAATGAACAATGCCGAAAACAAGCCAGCAACAGGCCAACTTGTCTAGATAACACCGTCAAGAAAGATTCATCAAAGGCAGATACTTGCTTCCACAGGCTAAACCCTCTAGGCTAGCAGGGTTTTTGATTATCCGTTGTAAGCATATGACTGCCAAGACTCGCTATCTTATCCACCACGAACCACAGATTTTGTTCACGCCAGATCAAAACCAGATCACCATTGAGCAAGAAGAGATACACCTTGAACCTTTGCAGTCAAAACTCCTGAGCTATTTCATCATTCAAAACGGTGCGGTCGTTAATGCTCGCCAGATCGCCGATAGCGTGTGGCAAAGAAGCCATGTCTCCGACAACCTCGTCCGCCAAGTGATCAGTCTGCTACGCAGCCAGCTAAAAGATAAAAACCGCCCTTACCAAATCATCAAAACGATTCCCAAGCAGGGTTACCTGTTCGAGCTGCCGGTTTCAGAGATCAGTGCAGAAGAAAGCAATACAGATGAACTTAATACCGAAGAAGCCTGTGATGCAAAGTGCAGTCTGGATAAGCCCCGTACAGTGGATGAAGTAATACTCAAACCAGAGCAATCTTCAACACATAAATACAAGCGCCTTGCTGTGGCTCTATCAGGCATATTGGCAATAAGCGTAATCGGCTTTGGCACAGGTTACATTTGGCAGAATACTCAGCCAGCACAAGAAACGATTATCACTGCTCAAACAAACCTCAATACCCCTGTTTTTTTACATCAAGTGCAGTTAGATACCGAACAAGATTACGAAATGGCGCAAAGTGTCTATAACTATCTTTTCTATGGCTTGAATTCTGCGAAAACTATCTCTGGCTATCATTTTTCAGAGCTAACTGCTGAAGCGAAAGAGACCTTAGAAAATAATGGGTTCGAACTTAAGAGTTGGATAAAGCATAACGGTCAAGACTATACATTTACTGTTTTACTGCAAAACACAAAACAGCCTCAGTTAAATCATAAAATAGAAAAGCGTTTTAACGAACAGAGCTTTTTTAACGATATTGGTGATATCGTCCTAGAATTAAAGTCTCTTATTTCCCCGAATGATCCTGGCTATGAGATATCTAACCACCGTATTACTTCGATATCTGACTATAAGGATTGGAAAGCTATTTCAGCTGGTATTTCTCTTTTCTACCAAGGGAAAGGAAATGTAGCCTTAGATGCTGTTGCCGAACAACTACAAATGCTCAAAGCGCAAGGGCGTGAGAATTACCTTGTCAATTCACTTCTCTCTTACCACTCATCGCTCGCTTTTTTACAATCGGGAAATGAATATGACAAGGAGCTTGCCCTAAGTCTGGCTCATCAAGCTTTCGAGATGAATCCACGCTGTGATATTGCCAATTTAACCCTTGGCTTAGCGCTACTGCTCAATGAACGCAATGATCAAGCTTTCCCTTATCTTTTTTATGCCGCAGAGAGCACGCCTAGCCCTATCAGTTTCTATCTGTTGAGTATTGTCGATACCCAATCTGAAAACCCTCGTGGAGCTGCCTACCACTACCAATGCTACAGCGACATGAAAAAAGAAGTAAATGGGCAACTCTTTGATCTTATGAAACCTTTACAAAAACCAAACCTTTTCCAAACCCAAACTAAAGAGCATTAAGCGACAATTTCTTCAATCTTGCCTAGCCCTTGAAGCACAAGGGCTAGGCACTTTAACAACCTTTAACTCAAGCGGTACACTGGTTTCTACACCTTTGATTTTTGTTTGTATTCCTGTCGTATTGCCTTGCATCAATAAGCTAGCAGTTCAATCTTTTCATAATTTCCCCATCAAACACTCTTGGTTTTTTGAGGTAAAAGCATGTTAAAGAAAATGGCCTTCCAGATTATCCCGCTGCAAATTTTCCTGTTTGTATTCTGGTTTAAGAATGGCTTTATAGATAAGGTGATGGGTGTAATGTTAGGTATCGTTACGCCGGAAACCGCTTACTCGGGTGATACTTGGGCAGGTTGGAAGGGCTATATTGTTGGCACATGGGATAAAAGCCAAGTAGGTCATGTATTCCTTAGCCCTACTTTCGATTTCATGTTTCCGATTTTAATTGTATTGCAATGCGTTCCATTCATTTTGATTATTCGTTCTGTCTTTAATGGCGAATTTCTTTCAAATAAAGAACGTCCATGGCTATTTTACTCTGCTGTTGCCTCATTATTTGTTGCTGGTTGTATGGCATTTACCCAAACACTTTCAGGTGCGAGTGATGGTCAATACCTGTGGCAATTCATGGGCTTTAGTATGATTGCAATCATGTATATTCGTCATGAACAAGCCAAATAAGTAAACCTTTCAATAAAGCCGCTCAATTAAATACGTTGAGTGGCTTTATTATTATATCGATACAAACCTCGTCGACTAGTCTTCTTTGGGAAACCAACGATATACCGCTAAAAGGCTACCAAGGCAGAGTACGCCCATTACCCAATACGCTGCAGATAACCCTAACATGACGGCACTCCACCCTGCGAGTAAGTAGGTAAACAACCACCACAAATGAGTAAGTGAAAAATGGGCAGCAAAAAAAGCGGTTGCATCCTCATCTTGGCAAGAACGGGTGATCAACACCCCTGCAGGAGTCTGGATAAAAGACATACCCGCGCCAAATAACAAGCAAACCCAAATAAACCCATACCAACCAGGAAGTTGTGCCGCTATCACAAAAGCAACGACAATCATCGAACTACCCAGCAACATAAAACCACGTAGCTTTCTACCTTCAAGCCATTTGGGAAGTTTCAGCGCAACAACCATAGATCCAAAACCTACTACTGCCATAGCAAGTGCAGTCTCTTGCTCTCCCCCAACCAGAACCTGATTAACGTAAACTACTGTGTTTACTATGACCATCGCACTGGCAGCAGAAGCTGCCAAATAGCCAATCCAAAGAGTCCGTAGCCTTGGCGTCGACAAGTAAGACTGCAACCCATACTTGAGTTGATTCAGCGGCCCATTTTCACAGTGCGGTGTTGCTTTAATCAGCGGAAAGACACAAATCATGAGTAGGATTGCAGACAACAAAAAGGTAAAGGCATTGAGAATAAATAATTGCCTGAACCCCAGCACTACCAACAATGAAGCCGTCAGCAACGGGCTGATTATTTGCTCAAGATCGTAGGCTAACCTACTAAATGATAATGCCCTCAAATACTGATTCTCATCGGGCAGTACTGCTGGCAGCGTCGATTGATACAAGGGAGTAAACCCTGCTGAGCACGCATTGATACAGAAGACCAGCACATAGATCTGCCATGTTTCCGTCACAAAGGGCAAAAACATGATGAAACCTGCACGGACCAGATCCAGTGTGATCATTGCAGGCTTTCTGGGAAGTTTATGGGCAATGGCACCAAACACGGGTGCCAAGCCAACGTAAGCAATCATCTTCAACGCAAATGCGATCCCCAGTACCGCACTGGCTTCATCCCCCGCGATATCCCAAGCAAGTAAAGCCAGCGTCAAGGTACTGATTCCGGTACCCACCAGAGAGACCAC
Organism: Photobacterium sp. BZF1; assembly: GCF_014349205.1. Taxonomy (NCBI): domain Bacteria; kingdom Pseudomonadati; phylum Pseudomonadota; class Gammaproteobacteria; order Vibrionales; family Vibrionaceae; genus Photobacterium; species Photobacterium sp. BZF1. Next base: position 9,050 of record NZ_JACSOF010000095.1, on the reverse strand, counting down.
TTGGGCAGACAACAACTTTATATAGGTCGCATTTTTTCCCATCGGGATGGGTTCTGTTTGGCTCAGGAGTGCCATACTGCCATTCCTCTAAGTGGTTTATTTAACCGTAAGGTCTGCCGGCTCTTCTGATTCAGTAAGTCCAGTTACCACCTGCAACCCAATGGCTTCAACGGCTATTTTCAATGCGTCCAGATCTCCCACATAAGGCTTTGCATCATTCTTATTGCTGGTAATGTACTGGTACTTTTCATGTCCTTTACCGCAGAGCAGCAAGACATCACCTGATTGGATCTCAGTTACTGCCACTTTAATTGCCAGCAACCGGTCCTCAATACATGCGCTAGCTTTGTTTGAGTTCAATGGCAATTTACTTGTCAGCGCCTTAAACAAATCTTCCTGATTAACGCCTAATGGGTTATCCGTGGTCAGCACCAGTTGATCTGAATGCTCAAAACACAACTCACCAATATCATCGGCATCTGCTAGCCTCTCTCCCGTTACTCCGATAACCGTCACGATTTTGCCCGTTTTATGCTCCAGTACATTGCGATAGAGATTACTTAGACTATCGTAATTATGGGCATAATCGAGGATCACGGTTGCACCATTACTGAGTGGATACACTTCACTACGTCCCGGTGCCGGTAGCATTGACTCAAATAATGCCAGTACCTCTTTTATAGGCATTCCCAAACCCAGCATAGAAGCAATAATGGCAAGGCTATTTTCAACATTGAAAAGGAACGGCAAACTCGATGTGACTTGATATTCTTTCCCTTGGTAATTCAAGCTAAATTGACTGCCACTGCAAGTAGAGCGAACTGTACCTGCATATAGATCGGCACTTTCGTCGCTACAACTAAAAGTAATGACCTCACAGCGGCTTCTACAACGCTCCATCACCGACAGTGACTGTTCATCATCTAGGTTCGCGATGGCTACGCCACCTGGCTTTAGCCTGTCAATAAGCCTAAGTTTGGCCTGAATGTAGTCTTCTCGATGTTTGTGATAATCAAGGTGATCAGAGCCAATATTGGTGATGATGACAATATCAAAGTCGATATGCGTCACCCGATCTTGCGATAGTGCATGACTACTCACCTCCATAACATGGTGGGATACCCCGCACTTCTCCATCGCATGAAATAAGTTCAGCAAGGTAATCGCATCTGGCGTGGTGTTATCTAACGGGTAGTAAGCATCATCAAAGGAGCTACCGAGCGTACCGGTATACGCTGATTTACCCTTAAGGTTGAGCAACTGGTTAAGGCAATAAGCAACAGTTGTTTTGCCGTTGGTCCCCGTGACGCCTATGTGCTTAATTTTATCTTGTGGATAAGCATAAAACTGGTTAATCAAACTAATTGATGTACTGTGACTGGAAGTCACCATACATGGAACCGACAAATCCAACGGGCGATTTGCTATCACCCCACAGGCACCGCGTGCTATCGCATCCTCTGCAGATAGATGGCTGTCCCAAGTCAATCCTTGGCGGCAGACAAAAACATCACCGGGATTGACTTTCTGGCTATGAGTTTTGAATTCCTTTACTGGCAGTGAAGCTAATGAGGTTAATAATTGTCGGTGGCTACTGTTCATGCTGGTCTAACCCTCAAGGGCATTTTCAAATTATTGTTAAATCTCAACGATTCGTCGAAACCTGAAATCAATACTGGTATCTTAGCGCTATTAAGGATATCAACGAAATCGAACGGGCTGATTAAAGTTATGAGTGGTATTAATTGGAAAGGGGTTGATCTTAATCTGTTGCTGACCTTTGAGGCTATTATGATCTGCCGTAGCGTATCCGGCGCATCTGAACGCCTTCACCTTGGTCAGCCAGCAACTAGCTATAACTTAAAACGCTTGCGCACGCTTCTCGGCGACCCACTGTTCGAGCGACAGGGAAATGTCATGGTGCCTACCCAGAGAGCCCTCGAGGTATCCCCTAAAATTTCTACCGTATTGTCGATTATCCGTGACGATATCCTGCTTCCTAATGCATTTGAGCCGCAAGAATACCACGACAAATTTGTCATAGGACTTTCAGACTATGCAGAACAAGTGTTTGGTCCCGCCCTTTTTGATCAACTGCTTACTGATTGCCCAAATAGCCAAATCTTGTTTAAAGCTGTCGATCCTTCAAACTGCGAGTCAGCGCTTGAATCCGGCGATATAGATTTGGCTATTGGGGTCTTCAAAACACTCCCAGATACGTTGTTACGGACTTTTCTCTACCGTGAGCGCCATGTCTGTCTGTTTGATAACTCAGTGCTGAAGGTTGATTTACCAATCAATCTTGATGATTACTTGTCGACTCCACAAATGGTGATTACAGCCAACCGAGAACTATCATCCCCGGTTGATATCACACTGGCTGATATCAACAAAAAAAGACGTGTAGTGCTTGGCTCTACTCGCTTTCTAACACTACGGCATATGCTATTAGGCCGTCGTCTGCTGTGCGTAATGGCCGAACTGGTTGGCCGCTCTGCCCCCCAAAGTGACGGTATCACACTGTGCCAGGCGCCCATTCCTATCCCCGATTTTGACATTGAGATGATTAGTCGCCTACGTGACAGCGAACACCCGAAACAGAAATGGCTAACAAATCGGGTCCAATGGGTCATTCAACAGAAAGTTACTGAGTTAGTTAAACAGTAAGCACATGATTATATTGTCTTTTATAATTATCAGTTAGTTTTAATGAAATATTGTTTTATTGATACCTACCCCCAATAAAACAATATTCTTTTGAAGACCAATAAATACAACTTATCGTAGATATCAACCAGAGTAATTATCCCCATAGCAATAATACAGTGTATAAATACACCATAACTTGAGCACTTACTCCAACGCCTACTTCTGTGGTAGGTCATCAATATGGTGAATTGAAATGAAAAAACTCTCTGCAATCCTTGCTGTAGCATTGCTCGCTGGTTGTAACTCGTCAAGCAACTCTACTGATGACAAAACAGTACCACCAGCTACCCATTTGCCTGAAATTGAAGTACCAGAAAAGCCTGTACCTGAAGTTCCTGATCACCTGCCAGAGTTTGGTCCCGATCGCCCACATCCAGATAACTGGTACCCTGAAGTTTCTGAGCGTTTTGGTATGACTATCGCCGCTCTGCACAAAGCATGTAATTTTGAAGGTGAGCACCCGCAATATGAAGTGTTCACTGGCTGTAACTGGGAAAATGAAACCCTGACAATTACCTACTATGCCGCGAAGATGACAGCCGACAGTGAGCCAGGTGATAGCAGCACCGACTTTGAACACAACTTCACATGGGTAGTGAATGATGACACCATCGCTGCAGGTAAAATTTGGCCACAAGCTAACCACGTTGCAACCGGCCTAGAAGGCAAAGAGCTGCATATCGAATACGGCAATGTTTCCTACGGCTTGAACATGTGTAACCTGGACACCTGTGTCGAAGACAGTGATTTTGATACCATCAAACACCCTCTTGCGGTTATTTCAGATAATAACCATGTCTTCTCTGATGGTTCACCACTCGATGGCGGTAACTCTGACTTTGTGATGGATTCGTATCGAACTGTTGAGCGTCTATTCTTTGTAGCTCACTTCACGGACAATAGTGATGGATTTGTCTACCAAAGACCTCTGATGATGGATACCGCATACCCTGCCATCATTTATGATGTACTTGCACCATCATTCGGTTACTAAACATATGATATGAGGGGGAGTTAAACTCCCTCTCACTGCCTAAACTCCTATTGCAATCTACCTTAAAAAGTGAAAGTCTCACCCTATTACCCATGCAATATGGTGACTGAGTGTGATTACTATCCATCCTTTGGATAATGCTTTAGAAAGCGGCATCCTGGACATTCAAGCAGACCAAGAGCAAATCGTTTTTTCTGCTTCGCCGGAATCGTTTTTAGCGACCAAGGAAGCAGGCATCCTTCCCTTTGCTATTTGCAAAGACCATCAAGTCATCGGTTTCTTCAAACTCGATACACTGTTTGGGCAACGCAATGACTTTTGTCCAGCAAATAGTTTGGGTCTGTGCACTTTGCTGATTGATAAGAGACTGCAAGGTAAAGGCGTGGGAACCCAGTCAGTCATCAAAACGATTGAGTATGCCAAAGCACATTTCGAACAATGTGAATACCTCTACCTAACCGTCAATTGTCAGAACCCTGCCGCCTATCATTGCTACCTAAAGTCAGGGTTTGAAGATACACAGACGCTATTTTTAGGCGGGCCTGCTGGTCCACAGCATATTATGCGATCGTCGATAAACCCTGTATAACAAACATCCGATTCCTCATAAGCATACGAAAGACTGGCAAAGCTTGATAAGGCTCACTCTTTATTCAAACAAATCTCCAACAAGTGTTTTTAAGTCACTGCTTTTACACTATGTTTAAAGAGTAATTGATACGGATGGAGTAATTAAGGATGCCATTGCTAGCTTGCCCAATTTGCGAAAAAGAAATTTCCAAACGCGCCCATACCTGCCCAAATTGCGGTGAGCCTGACCCATTCCGCTACTACAGCCGCAAAAGTTGGATAGAGCGCATTGTCTGGACAATCGTCATTGCCGCTATTGTTATCTACAGCTGGGTAGAACTGCTACCTATGGCTATAGAAGCGCTGCGCTAGTGCCAAGCTCAAGAACAAATTTCTACCTTTTTATGCTGTTGTGCTTCTATATCGCTGATTAGGTTTAGCCTATATCGGCGAGTCTCCGTACCATCAAAGTTTGCTTCAAGCCAAGTCGTCACCAGTTGCTTCGCAACGGATTTCTCTGTGGTCAGTGCGCCAAGAGTCAGCACATTCGTATCATTGTGCTCTTTGGATTGTTTTACCGTATAGAGATTTGCGCCCATCACAGCTCGAACACCGTTAAATTTATTGGCACAAATAGACATACCCACCCCTGTACCACAAATCAGAATACCAAGGTCAACGTCTCCTTGGTTGATCAACCCCGCGACCTCAGTGGCATAAATGGCTGAATGGGTGCGTTCGGTATCATTTGTGCCGACATTGACTACCGTATGGCCGAGGCTTTCAAGTTGGACTTTCAGATAACGTTTAAGCTCAACACCTGTATGGTCATTACCTATTGCTATTTTCATTTTGAGTCAGTCCTTTGATGATTACTTCTCAAGAAGTTTTATATAGAGTTGGGCAGCTTTATAAACAAAAAAAGCCAGGCCCATTGTTCATAGGTCTGACTCTATTTTATTCAAATAAAAGAACCATTACATTGTCGGCATCACAAAACTGCTGCTGTGTTGCTCAAGACGCACACTGGCAGGCCAACGACTAGTGACTGTCTTCATGCGGGTATAGAAACGCACGCCATCATTACCGTGGACATTCAAAGGACCAAATACTGAACGCTTCCAGCCACCAAAGCTATGGAAAGCCATCGGCACAGGAATGGGGACATTCACACCCACCATGCCAGCCAATACATCTTCACTGAACTGACGGGCGGTCTCGCCATCACGGGTAAAGATTGCAGTACCATTGCCATACTCATGGCGATTAATCAGCTCTAAACCTGTCTGATAATCAGGCACACGAACAACAGCGAGTACCGGGCCAAAGATTTCTTCTTGGTAAATAGTCATCTCTGGTGACACATTGTCGAACAATGTTGGCCCGACGAAGAAGCCATTTTCATGTCCTTCAATACGAATATCACGGCCATCGACTACCAAAGCAGCCCCCTGCTCAACACCCGATGAAATGTAATCACAGATCTTTTCTTTATGCTGTGATGAGATCACCGCTCCCATATCATTTTCAGGGCCTTCCACCACACCTGGGCCAACCTTCATCACATCAATCTGTGACTTCAGTTTACCGATAAGCTCATTTGCGGTTTCGTCACCCACGGCAACAACCACAGAGAGCGCCATGCACCGTTCACCTGCCGCGCCATAAGCCGCGCCCATGATTGCGCTTGCCGCCATGTCTAAATCGGCATCCGGCATCAAGATGCAGTGGTTCTTCGCCCCGCCAAGGGCCTGGCAGCGTTTGCCATGTGCAGATGCTGTGGAATAGATATACTCTGCAATGGGTGTCGAGCCAACAAAACTCACAGCCTGTATACGAGGGTCAGTCAGCAATACATCTACCGCTTCTTTGTCACCATTGACTACATTGAACACACCATCTGGCAAGCCGGCTTCTTTTAATAACTCTGCCAATACCAAACCCAGTGATGGATCTTTCTCTGAAGGCTTCAAAACAAACGTATTGCCGGTTGCTAGGGCAATTGGGAACATCCACATTGGCACCATCGCAGGGAAATTGAACGGTGTAATGCCAGCACATACACCAAGCGGCTGCATCAGTGAATGGCTATCAACGCCAGTTCCGACGTTTGCTGAATGCTCACCTTTTTGTAGATGCGGAATACCACAGGCAAACTCAACCACTTCAAGACCACGGGTAACTTCACCGACAGCATCCGAATACACTTTGCCGTGCTCGTTTGAAATCAATCGAGCCAGTTTATCCATGTTCTGCTCAAGCAGTGATTTGAACTTGAACATCACGCGGGCACGCTTCAATGGTGAGGTTTTTGCCCATGCCGGAAATGCTTTGTCTGCTGCTGCAATCGCTTCGGCCGTTTCAGCCGCCGAGCTCAATACCACCTGTCGAGTTTGTTCGCCGGTTGCAGGGTTGAATACCGGGGCAAAGCGCTGGCTGTGGCTTTCGCTAATCTGGCCCTGAATGAAGTTTTGAACTGTTTCCATGTTTTGCTCCTGTAATTACGCTTGGCCTTCGCCATTCAATAGCCCGGCCTCGCGAGCAAGTTTTTGTAAATTGTTAAACCCCAGAGTGACTCCAACTTAAGATCTTGATTGATTCCTTCAGCCACGCTGGCGCCACAAGGTGATTAGGTTGTGGTAGTTCTGTTTGATTTGGGCAATGAGTCCCGCATCATCAATCTCATTGGCAAGCCACAGGCGAGATGGCTGCCCGAAGATAGTTCTACCTACCGCAAAGCCTTTAACTACGTCGGTACTTGCAGCGGCATTAAAACCGGCCTTCAATTCCTCTTCTGGAGCATCCAGGCCAAGAAGTACAACACCCCGGCAATGCTTATCGCGTGCTTGAATAAGATCATTCACACCATGCCAAGCGTCAGTAGCCATCGGCGGCAGTTTCCACCAATCTGGCTTCACGCCAAGGTTGTAGAAACGCTTCATAGCACGCAGGTAAAGCTCATCAGAACGCTCCATATCCGCAGGTAGAATCACTTCCAGCAGCAACTCATGTCCTGTTTTACAGCAGGCTTCATACACTTCACGTACTTTTTTCTCTTGCTCAAGGCGTAACGCGTGATGATCATCCGGGTGGAAGAACACAAGACATTTCACAACGTGCTCAAGCGGCCAATCAATCAACTGGGAGCCAATATTGCCATGCTCCAACTCCAGAGGGCGCGAAGCTGGCAGCTCTACCGGTCTACCTATCCACCAACCTTCGCCGGTAATGTCATTCAGAACATCCTGTCCGAATGTACTATCGCAGAGTAAACCCGCTTTACCCGCTAAGCCGGCTTCTTCAGCCACTTCACGGCTCGCCTGTAAAATGAGCTTTTTCAATGGTTTGATACGGCTTATATCTGCATTAGCTTCACGTGCCATATCGACAAACTGGATACGGTGATCGAACGCGAGGACGCAGAGTTCTTGCCACTCTTTATCACGGGTCGTTACTCGGTGGAGATGATTAAGCGTTTCATCCAAGTCAGGACGAGGGACGTCATTGGCCCGGGAAAGATAATTGTCTAACTCATCTTTGGAAGGCATGGCAGGCGCACAACCATGGCGAGAAACCACCAAGGCCCCGCATGCGTTGGCATAGGCACAGGCTTTTTCCCAACCTTCGTTTTTTAGGTATCCACGCAGCAGGCCAGACATGAAGGCATCCCCTGCGCCAAGTACATTCAGCACATCAACGCGAACACCTTCAACGGTAATACCGTCGTCGAGATCATTTGGGATCTCGTCAGAAAAAACCGAGCACCCCAACGGACCACGTTTACACACTAATTCGGCATTACTTACTTCACGTACTGCTTTTAATGCTTCAACGGTATCTGTCGATCCACCGGCAATATGGAACTCTTCTTCCGTTCCGACAATTAAGTCGAACAAGCCGAGAACTTCCTGCAACTGCTCGGTAACCTTGCCGGATTCAATAAACCGGGTTTCCCCGTCCCCAAGCGTGGTTAGGCCCCAAAGTACCGGGCGGTAATCAATATCAATGGCAGTTTTAACGCCATGCTTACGGGCATAACGTAAAGCTGTCAAAACGGCTTCACGAGTATTGGGATGAGAGAGATGTGTGCCCGTAATTGCCAGGCAGCGGGCAGAGGCTATGTATTTCTCGTCAATATCATCGGCAGTGATAGCCATGTCTGCACAGTTATCACGATAGAAAATGAGAGGAAAAGTATCTTCATCCTTAATTCCAAGGATAACCAAGGCAGTCAGGCGCTCTTTATCGGTGATTAAGTTGCTAGTATCAACACCCACACGTTGTAGCTCTTCACGCAGGAAACGCCCCATGTGTTCATCACCCACCCTTGCCAGCATGGAAGACTTCAACCCCTGCCTTGCCGTGCCATAGGCGACGTTACCTGATGACCCACCGAGGTACTTAGAGAAAGTGCCCATATCTTCTAGTCGAGCGCCAATCTGCTGGCCATAAAGGTCAACGGCAACTCGCCCCAAACAAATAAGATCCAATTTCTTATTGCTGGTATTCATCCTTTTCACTCCTTCCTTTAACTACCGTGTAGTTAAGAACCGTTCAGATAATGATTAAACCGATTCACACAATCATTGTTGAGATCGCCCCTCTCAACTCTCATTGTTTCGACACACACATAATACGAAACATTTATTTCATTTCAAATGAAATGCGGAATGAAAAATATTTTTTGTGATCAAGGTAAAGCTTCGCACCGATTCAACCACGAGTCGCAATAACACACAAAATGAAAAATATTTTTCAATATATTGCAACACCATCA
>NZ_JACSOF010000094.1:0-26408 GCF_014349205.1 Photobacterium sp. BZF1 | reverse complement strand
GGGTAATCACCCGCCGTTACGGTAAAGCCTTGCTCGACTCGTTGCCACCGTTCGAGCGTGTTATCGAGCACCTTTAACCTAGGTTGCTGTCACGGTTAATGATAGATATTGATGATGATTGAAATGATTGAGCCAGGAATGTGGCTCCTACTCGGTTTGGTCGCTTTGTTTGCCGGATTTATTGATGCGGTAGCCGGTGGCGGTGGCATGCTAACTGTCCCCGCCCTGCTCTCGATTGGTTTGCCTCCGCATATTGCACTGGGCACCAATAAACTGGCGGCGACGTTTGCCTCATCAACAGCTGCTTGGACCTATTATAAAAAACAGCTATTCTCACCGTCGTTTTGGCGCCAATCCTTTATTGCCACGCTCATAGGTGCCATCGGCGGGACCTTGGTTGTCGATATGCTCTCGACAGAATGGCTGGAAAAAGCATTGCCTTTAATCATCCTCGCGACAGCCGTTTACACTGTTTGGCACCCCCACCCTAAGGGAGACAAACATAGCTTACCCGAGAAATCGGCTAGGCTAACCAAAAAGCAATGGCTACAAGGTGCCAGCTTGGGTTTCTACGATGGAGTGGCCGGTCCTGGAACCGGGGCATTCTGGACGGTTTCCAATATGGCCCTATACCGGTTGGATATACTGATGGCTTCAGGCCTTGCCAAGGCCATGAATTTCACCAGTAACCTGACCTCATTGGTGACTTTTGCTATCTTAGGCCATATCAACATTGTATTGGGTCTGACGATGGGGGTTTGCCTGATGCTCGGTGCTTATATCGGCGCCCATTCAGCTATTCGCTTCGGCGCGCGTTTCATCCGCCCAGTCTTTGTTACCGTTGTTATTATTCTGGCTGTCAAACTGGCCTTGCAGGCTTGGTTTTAATCCGCCGCTGTCACTTGGAGTTATTCCGTGCTTGATTTCCAACGACTGGAAGATATTGCTACCCAACTAGCTCATGAAGCGGCCAGTACCGACCGTAAACGTGGTGAAGCTCCGCGCCCATTATTCGATGAGCAGCTATTTCATTGCCGAAGCAAATTACTGGTACCTTGCGTAAACGAAATTCGTGATGAGATCCGTGCCCTCAACCGGGAGCACAAAGCTGGTAAACTACACCCTAGCCGCACCCAGCATGTTTGTGAGCGTATCGTGTCTCAGATCCAGGCTGTCCAACGTGAGTTAGCAACCCAGCAAATTCGTAAAAATGAACCTAAGCGATCTGCAGGCTGGCGCAAGCCCATCCATGAACTCTACCAAGATCTTGCCCAGCACCAAGATTGGGAAAGACGTCTGGCCGCAATGCAGCGGGACAAAGAACTGATGATCGCCCGCTGCACGACACTTGCTGAACAACAAAAAATGCAAAAAGAAGTGTTGGCGCTCGAAGGCCGTTTGGCTCGCTGCCGTACAGCGCTAGCCAAAATAGAAAAAGACATCAGCTTGCGGGAGCGTAAAGGCTAATGGCACTTCACCTGGTTTACCATCCGATTTATTCGCAGCTGGAACTTCCACCAGAGCACCGTTACCCGATCAATAAATACCGGATGCTGTATCAGCACCTAGATCAAGAATTGGATTTCGAATCGCACCCTGATTTGCAACTGCACCAACCGCAACCCGTAGCTGTTGATGAGATCAAGCAACTTCACCACCCTGACTATATCGATGCGTTGTTTGGTAACACACTACCCGCCGCAAAAATGCGGCGAATAGGCTTTCCGTGGAGCCAGCAACTTATCGAGCGAACCTTGACCTCTTCAGGTGGTACCAAGTTAACGGTTGATTTAGCCTACCAGTATGGCATCGGTATTCACCTCAGCGGCGGCTATCACCATGCCCACCATGATTTTGGCAGTGGTTTTTGTTTGGTCAATGACCTCGCTCTTGCCGCCCGCCATGCGATAACCCTTGATGGTATCGACAAAGTCATGATCGTTGATTGTGATGTCCACCATGGTGACGGCACCGCAACCTTATTGGCGAATGATCCAGACATCATCACCTTTTCTGTTCACTGCGATAAAAACTTCCCGGCCCGAAAGCCCGATTCAGACATTGATCTCGCCTTGCCGAGAGAGACCACAACCGAAGAATACTTGGATGCCTTTGGTGGATTGCTGCATCTCGCACTGGCTCAACACCAGCCGGATATGGTGATTTACGATGCCGGCGTCGATATCCACCAGCAAGACGAGTTGGGTTATTTCAATGTCTGTACGGACGGGATCTACCAACGGGATCATCTGGTACTGAGCCAGTGCGATCAGGCCGGGATCCCTGTCGCGGCTGTTGTCGGCGGAGGCTATCGTAGCGAGCACCAACATCTGGTCAACCTCCATGCCCAGCTTATATACTCCGCATTAGATATACTGGCCAAACGCTAGCCCTTTAACTCACTTTTAAACGAGCACTATGACTGAACCTACCTCATCATCACTCGACAATGCGCCTGAAGACATCAAACTTGCTGTCGATCTCATTTACCTGCTAGAAAGCAATGAGATTGACCCTGAAACGGCGCTCTCAGCCCTAGAGATTGTAAAAAGCGACCTAAAGACAAAAGTGCAGGCACAAAAAAAGGCCAATGAAGCCGACGAAGGCTAGTCAGCCCAGTACCACTCGCTAGCCAAAATGTATCAAAAGCAAGAAGTGGCTAATTTGCCACTTCTTTTTTATTGACCTTTCCCTAAGGGTAAGGTTTACAATTGGTGACAGTATTGTACTTTTTTGTGTCTTGTTGATGACCTTACGCCGACCACATAACATGCTGGCTCTACTTGTGGTGTTGATGATTAGCCTAATTATCAACCCAGTGTTTGCTATGCCTGGTCACCAGCTAATGTTTTATCAGCAGTCCACAACGGGTCACCATACCAACTCTGATATCTCTTCTGCCCAAGAGATGCCTGCAGTCCAAAATCCATCTATGGCCCACGCCGGTTCTCACCACCCAGTCAAACAACAGGAAATGCTCCACTGCAATGACTGTAGTGACGGAACAATGATGGACTCAGACCATTGCGGTAATGATGGGGACGGTAAGCACTGCAAAAGCTGTAATAGCAGCCATTGCCAGTATTCTGCCCTACCGGTATTCCATCTCGCCCAGTCAAATTTATCCAGCCAAGAGGCCCCCCTGCGCTTACTGGTAAGTGCCCCTATCTCACGCCAAGAGACCAGCCTCCGCCCCCCTATTCACTAATTCGAACTTTGTCGCCACTGGACATCGATACCTGAGATCCCCTGTACGTTTGTACGGTAGCTCGCCATATCTATGCCCAGCCATTAGTTAATGTCGAATAAGTGAAAACAACATGCATAACAATAAGATCTACCGTGCGCTAGGCATGGTGTCTTTGATAGGTTTTGCGGCCAGTTCTTGGGCCAGCAGTGAACCCATCAACACGCTAGCGGCGCCAGCAACGTTACCAGGCTTAATTGAGTGGGCCGTTGAACACGATGTAGCCCAACAACAAATTCAGTACCAAGCCGATGCGATCAGTGAAATGGGCATCGCCAATAGCCAATTGATGGATCCGAAAATGAAAGTCGGCATCGGTGGTTTACCCGTCGATAGCTTTGCTTTTGATGAAGATCCCATGACCAATATTTCTGTGGGCCTCATGCAGCAATTTGGTCGCGGTAATAGCTTGTCTTTGCAGCAAAAACAGAGCCAGCAGCAAGCAGGCAGTGTTCGCAAGCAAGCGGATGTGCGCAAGTTGGATGTCACCAAAGCCATCACCACATCATGGATCGAACTGGCTTACCTCGAGCAAAGCCATCAATTGATTAAACAAAACCAAGATCTGTTCCGCGAGCTTACCCGCTACCTGAGTACTAACTACGGTGTCGGCGCTAGCCAAGCTCAGGACTTGATCCAGGCTGAGCTGCAAGTCAACAAAATTGATGAGCAACTGCAGTCAAACCAGCAGATGCAGCAACGCCTCCGTGCCCAACTATCCGAATGGTTGGGCGAGCAAGCATGGCAGGTCAAACCCCATGCTTATCCACAATGGCAGGCACTGAATACCTACTTCAACGCCTCTCCACAGGACCATTACCCAACGCTTGCCAGTCACCCGAGTATTCAAGTGGCTGATGAGCTGATCAAAAGTAACGAGACGGGTGTAGAGCTTGCCAATGAGTCCTACCAACCGCAGTTCGGTGTCGAGGTGATGTATGCCCATCGCCAGGCGGACCGGATGGACGGATCCCCTGCACCGGATCTTGTTAGTGCTTTTGTCACTGTGGATCTCCCATTGTTCACTGAAAAACGCCAGGACAAAAAGCTGTCTGCCGCCCAGCATCAGGTTGGGGCAGCCAAAACCCAGCGTGATCTGATGTTGCGCCAGATGAATGCGCAAATCCGTGCTGCTGCCATCGACCGTGACAACACTCTGCAACGTTTGGAGCGATACCGTTCAACGTTACTCAAACAAGCCAAAGAAAAAACCCAGGCTGTCGAGCGAGGCTATCAAAACAATACCAGCCAACTGGATGAGTATATCCGGGCCGCCAGTGAAGAACTGGTTATCGAACTGGAGCAGGCACGCCTTGCCGCCGACTTACAACAAGCAAATAACAACCTGGCTTACCTGCTGAACAAATATTAAGGGATACCATGAAACAGTCATTTTCTGTTGCCTTCATCGCTCTCGCCATCGGTGGCGCCCTGGGCTATTTCGCAAACGGTTATTTTGCCGACGGACAATCAAGCAGCAACAATAAAGCCGCCAGCAATGAGCCGCTGTACTGGGTTGCTCCGATGGACCCGAACTACAAACGTGACAAGCCCGGCAAGTCACCAATGGGGATGGATTTAATCCCTGTCTACGAAGAAGATCTTGCCGGCGGTAATGATGACCCGGCAGGCACGGTTACCATCAGCCCTGCCGTCGAAAATAACCTTGGCGTCAAAACCACCCAAGTCAAGCGCCAGCAACTTGCACCGAAGATTGATAGCGTCGGCTATGTCAGCTTCGACGAAAGCCAGCTGTGGCAAATCAACAGCCGGGTTAGCGGCTGGATCAAAAACCTCAGCGTCAACGCTATCGGTGAGCGCGTGCTGGCCGGACAGGTATTGTTCGAGGTCTACTCACCTGATTTGGTCCGGGCACAAGAAGAGCTTATCAATGCCAAGCGAATGGGCAAGGCCGTGCTGGTCAATGGCGCTAAGGACCGCTTGCGTTCATTAGGGGTGGATAACGGCCAGATCAACGATATCCTCCGCCGTGGCAAAACCCGCCAATACATCGCAATAAAAGCCCCTGCTGACGGTGTTATCGCGACCCTAAACATCCGCAACGGTGCTTACCTGTCGCCCCAGCAAACCGTCATTAGCGGTGGCTCTTTGTCCGATGTCTGGGTCGATGCCGAAGTCTTTGAGCGTCAGGCCCATTGGATCACAGCGGGAACCAGTGCAGATATGTGGGTTGATGCCCTGCCGGGTAAAAGCTGGCAAGGCAAGGTCGACTATATCTACCCAATCCTCGACCCGGCAACCCGTACCTTGCGGGTGCGGTTGAAATTCAGCAACAGTGAAGCCAACCTCAAGCCAAATATGTTTGCAAACCTCAACCTGATCCCACAAACCAAGGAATCAGTGTTGGTGGTACCGGAACAAGCCGTGATCCGCTCTGGCAACATGGCACGGGTTGTCCTTGCCCTCGGCGATGGCAAATACCGCTCGGCCCGAATTGAAACCGGCCGAACAGCTGCTGGCATGGTAGAGATTATTGATGGCCTAACAGCCAATGATACTGTAGTGACTTCAGCTCACTTCATGCTGGATTCTGAATCGAGCCAAAGTGCTGACCTTAGCCGGATCAATACGCCGACCTCAACCGAGCCTGTCAATCAGGTCCATACTACAGGCGTGATCAAAAGCATCATGCTGGATCATAAAATGCTGACACTGGATCACCCGCCTATCCCTGAATGGGGCTGGCCGGCAATGACCATGGATTTCACCGTCAGCGACGACAGCGATCTAACCCAGCTGGTCGGAGGGCAGTCAGTCCGTTTTCTAATGACCAAACAAGATAACGGCCAATATACGCTGTCTGAAGTCAAAGTCGATGATGGGCAAAGTGGCGCCATGGATCACAGTACCATGGACCACAGCACCATGGACCATAGCACCATGGACCATAGCACCATGGACCACAGCACCATGGACCACAGCACCATGGACCACAGCACCATGGACCACAGCACCATGGACCACAGCCCTCAGGCTCCAGCGAATCAGGAGGCTGAGCAATGATCAGTGCCGTGATTCGATGGTCAATACAAAACCGCTTTCTGGTTTTGGTTGCCACCGCTTTTTTGGTTGCCTCAGGCATCTACAGCGTCAAGCAAACCCCGATTGATGCAATCCCAGACTTGTCTGACGTACAGGTCATTATCAAAACCAGCTACCCGGGCCAAGCGCCGCAGGTCGTTGAAGATCAGGTTACCTACCCGCTGACCACAGCCATGCTGGCCGTACCGGGAGCCGAGACAGTACGGGGATATTCGTTCTTCGGTGACTCCTATGTGTATATCATCTTCAACGATGATATTGACATGTACTGGGCGCGCTCACGGGTACTGGAGTACCTAAGTCAGGTCGCGCCAAACTTGCCCGATAGTGCCAAGCCCACACTGGGCCCTGATGCGACCGGTGTAGGCTGGATTTACAGTTATGTATTAATTGATAAAACTGGCCAGCACGACCTGAGTGAGCTTAGAAGCCTGCAAGACTGGTTCCTGAAATACGAACTGCAAACGGTTGAAGGGGTCTCGGAAATCGCCACTGTCGGCGGTATGGTCAAGCAGTACCAAGTGCAGATTGACCCGAACAAACTGCGTGCCTACAACCTGACCCTGCAGCAGATAAACATGGCGATTCAAGCCGGTAACCAAG
Organism: Photobacterium sp. BZF1; assembly: GCF_014349205.1. Classification (NCBI taxonomy): domain Bacteria; kingdom Pseudomonadati; phylum Pseudomonadota; class Gammaproteobacteria; order Vibrionales; family Vibrionaceae; genus Photobacterium; species Photobacterium sp. BZF1. The sequence continues at coordinate 19,495 of NZ_JACSOF010000094.1, read as the reverse complement.
AAGCTGGGGCGTCTGTGGTCGAACTTGCCGAAGCGGAACATATGGTTCGTGCTACAGGTTATGTCTCTAACATTGACGACCTTAAGAGTCTGCCATTGAAAGTCACCGAGAAAGGCACGCCACTGTTACTTGGGGATATTGCCGATATCAACCTCGGGCCACAAATGCGCCGTGGGATCTCAGAGCTAAACGGTGAGGGCGAAGCGGTGGGTGGTGTTGTCGTCATGCGCTTTGGCGAGAATGCCCAGCAAGTGATTAGCAAAGTCAAAGACAAACTGGCGGATCTCGAACGCAGCCTGCCTGACGGGGTAGAGATCGTTACTACTTACGATCGTTCAGGCCTGATCGACGACGCGGTCAATAACCTGTATGAAAAACTCATCGAAGAGTTCATTGTCGTTGCTATCGTCTGTGCCCTGTTCCTGTTCCATTTCCGCTCATCTTTGGTGGTCATGATCAGTTTGCCGATTGGTATCCTGTCAGCTTTCATCATCATGCACTGGCAAGGGATCAACGCCAACATCATGTCGCTGGGGGGGATTGCGATTGCGATTGGGGCCATGGTCGATGGTGCTATCGTGATGATTGAGAACGTCCACAAGCACATTGAGCGAACCCCACTAACAGATGAAAACCGCTGGCAGGTGATCAGCAGGGCAGCCGAGGAAGTTGGCGCACCGCTGTTTTTCTCGTTGATCATCATCACCTTGAGCTTCGTGCCGGTGTTTGCCCTTGAGGGACAAGAAGGCAAGATGTTCTCACCACTGGCCTTCACCAAAACCTACGCCATGGCAGCAGCAGCCGGTTTGGCCATCACCTTGGTCCCGGTACTGATGGGTTACCTGATCCGTGGCAAAGTGATGCCCGAGCACAAGAACCCGATCAACCGCTTGGTGATTGCGCTTTATCGTCCCCTGCTGAATTTCAGCTTGGCTTTCCCTAAAACGGTCATTGTCATTGCACTGGCATTGATGGCATCAGCCTATTACCCAATGCAGAAAATGGGGAGTGAATTCATCCCACCGTTGGATGAAGGCGATTTGATGTATATGCCAACCACCTACCCGGGAATTTCCATCGGCAAGGCCCGGGAGTTGCTGCAACAGACCGACAAACTGATCAAAACCATCCCAGAAGTGAAAACCGTATGGGGCAAAATCGGCCGGGCAGAAACTGCTACCGATCCTGCGCCATTGACCATGATAGAAACCATTATCCAACTCAAACCCAAACAGGAGTGGCGTGAAGGCGTCACCACGGAAAGCCTGCGCCGTGAGCTGGATAATTTGGTGCAATTCCCGGGCTTGACCAACGCATGGGTAATGCCAATCAAAACCCGTATCGACATGCTGGCAACCGGTATCAAGACGCCTATCGGGATCAAGATTGCCGGCCCGGACCTAAAGCAAATTGAAAAAATTGGTTCTGATCTTGAAACCTTGCTGCAAAACGTAGAAGGCACAGCATCTGTCTATGCCGAGCGGGTCGCCGGTGGCCGTTACATCACCATGGACATCAAACGCCGTGAAGCCGCCCGTTATGGTCTGAGCATTCGTGATATCCAGCAGGTGATCAGCACCGCAGTTGGCGGGATGAAAGTCGGTGAATCGGTCGAAGGGCTGGAGCGCTACCCAATCAATGTCCGCTATCCGCAGAGTTACCGTAACTCTTTGGATAAGTTGCGTAACCTGCCGCTTGTCACCCCCAACGGTGCCCGTATTGCGTTAGCTGATGTTGCCGATATCCGCTTCGAAGACGGCCCACCGATGATCAAAACCGAAAACGCCCGCCCGAACGGCTGGGTCTTCATCGATATCGATGGCCGCGATCTGGGTTCCTATGTCCAAGACGCCCAGCAAATGGTTGCGGAACAACTTGCGTTGCCAGCCGGTTATTCGTTGGTATGGTCCGGCCAATACGAATATATGGAGCGGGCCAAGGCTCGGCTGACCGTCGTCGTACCTGCCACGATTGCCATCATCATGATGTTGCTCTATCTCAGCTTCCGCCGTGTCGGCGAGGTGATGATCATCATGGGTACCCTACCACTGGCAATGGTCGGCGGTATCTGGTTGATGGAATGGCTCGGCTACAACTTCTCGATTGCTGTCGGTGTGGGCTTTATTGCCCTAGCCGGTGTTGCGGTCGAAATTGGCGTCATCATGCTGGTTTACCTCAACCAGGCCTGGAAATACCAGTTGGAAGAGGCCGAACACACCAAGCAGCCGCTTACACTTGCCTCACTCAACAGTGCCATCCAGGAAGGTGCAGGCTTACGGGTACGACCAATCATGATGACCGTTTCCACCGTCATCATCGGCCTCATTCCCATCATGTACGGCTCAGGTACGGGCTCAGAAGTGATGCAGCGCATTGCCGCGCCGATGATCGGCGGTATGTCCTCGGCACTGCTGCTCACACTGGTGGTATTACCTGCCGCTTTCCAGCTATGGAAGCGCTTTAGTTACAAACTAACGAAATAACAACTAACGATTATCCCGGTGCTCGGCACCGGGTAAGGATTTATGATGAAAGTAAACGCTGCGCTAACCCTTGCTCTAATGCTAACAACACCGGTAACTTTCGCGGCCGGCGACCACGCCCATACTCATGTTGAAGGCCACGAAGGCCATGGCACTATGTCGGGCCACCATGGGATGTCAGGTCATCACGATATGTCAGGACACGGGGCGATGGCTTCTGCAGTCGGTATGCCGGCACCAGCAAACCAAGCAACTCAAACCTATAACGTCATTCTGACCGATGACATGAAAATGCAATTCGAGCCAAGCTTGGCCATCAAGCAAGGTGATGTAGTGCGCTTTGTGGTGACCAACAAAGGCCAGATCCCTCATGAATTCTCGATTGGCAGTATTGACGAGCAAGCCAAGCACCGCGAGATGATGCGCGCTATGCCAGATATGGAACACCACGACGGCACCACGGTCACTCTGGCTGCGGGTGAAACAGCAGAGATGGGCTGGCACTTCATGGGACAGAACTTTGTTGAGTTCTCTTGCAACATTCCAGGCCACTCTGAAGCTGGTATGAAACGTAATACGATTTTGAAATAACAGGATGGAACACACGATGAAATACTTACTACCTGCAGTTTTCCTTGCCCTCAGCAGCAGCCACTCTCTAGCCAGCGTTGATACCTTAGGCAAAGCACAGGCATTCGCTGAACTGACACCACAACAAGCCCTTGAGCAATCACATCAATGGCACCGCACAGGAGAGGCAACTGTGCGCGTCATGCCAGATGCTATCCATGCCGAATTTGCTGACGGCACTAAAGCTTCAGTGCCCGTTGAAGATGACTTCCTGCTCTCTATCGCTCCCTTTGAGCAAGTCACCCATGGCTGTACTTACCATGTCCCAACGGGCTGCCAAGGGGAAATGGTCAACAAAGCGATGATGGTAGAAATCACCGACACCCAAACCAAAGAAGTGATCCAGTCCGGTATGGTCAAAACCCAAAAAGCTGGATTCATAGATTTCTGGATGCCAAAAAACGGCAACTACCAGTTCACCTTCACCTACAACGGCAAAACAGCCTCAGAGGTCTTGAGTACCGAAGGTAACAGCCGTACCTGTATCACTACCATGCAGTTGCTATAGATAATCAACATCCCTCCTGTAGACATGTGGCTGCAGGAGGGACTTCATCTTTCATTCTCTTCTCGTCTCTCGCCTATAATATACTTTGACAATCAAACTATATGATCACAGAATACCTTGACAATCAAAATATATAATTTTCAAACAAAATAGCTTACACCAAGGTGAGGACCACCCATGCACAGCGAGAATTTGCAGCAATGGCAACATAGCCATAATTTTGTCTCTATTAATCAACAAGGTGAACGCAGGACACTATGGGTCCTCGGATTAACACTTGTCACCATGGTGGCGGAAATCACCGCAGGCACATTATATGGCTCTATGGCATTACTAGCCGATGGTTGGCATATGGGTACCCATGCTGCAGCTTTCCTCATCACCCTGTTTGCCTACCGCTATGCCCGAAAGCATGCCAACAACCCGGCATTTTCATTTGGCACCGGTAAGGTCAGTGTTTTAGGGGGATTTACCAGTGCCATCGCCCTTGGCCTGGTAGCCTTGCTGATGTTGGTCGAATCGGTCCACCGCCTGTTCAACCCACAAGCGATACAATTCAATGAAGCGATTATGGTCGCAGTGATTGGTTTGGTGGTTAACGTTATCAGTGTGTTCCTACTGCATGATAATCACCATGACCACGAGCATCATCATAGCCATGAGCACCACCATGGACACAGCCATAATCACGGTCACGACCATAACCTCCGCGCAGCTTATTTCCACGTGTTGGCAGATGCCTTAACCTCACTGCTGGCGATTGTTGCCCTGCTATTTGGTAAATATCTGGGTTATGACTGGCTCGATGCCATTATGGGAATGGTAGGGGCAGTAATTATCACCCGCTGGGCTTGGGGGTTGATGAAACAGACCAGCCCAATTCTGCTCGACGGCAATATCGACCATAACTACCAGCAAAAAATTATCGATACCCTTGAGCAAGACGCCGATAACAAGGTCAGCGATATCCATATCTGGAAAGTCAGTGCCGACCATTATGCTGCGATGATTTCACTGGTGACTCACCACCCGAAAGCAGCTAATGAATACAAGCAATTACTGTCGGAGTTCGATAAACTTAGCCATCTCACCATAGAGGTCAACAAGTGCCAAGAGGCACACTGACAGCGAGAACAAAATGAAAGACATTGAGCAGTTGAACCACACCATTATCGAATTCTACGAAAAACTCTCTTCTTGGGAGCAGTCTGTTGTCCGTGGCAAGGGCTTTTCCCTGCCTCAGGTCCATGTCGTTGAGATTCTTGGTGCCCACGGTGCAATGAGGATGAAGGAGCTGGCCGATAAAATTGGCGTTACAACCGGCACCCTCACTGTTCAAGTCGACAAAATGGTCAAGCTGGGCTTGCTTGTTCGCCGTCCCCACGAATCGGACCGTCGCTCTATTCTGGTTGAGCTAACCGCTGAAGGTGAAGAGCTCTATCGAGAACATGACCAGCTTCACCTCAGCCTGACCCAGGACATTACCGCCAAGCTCAGTGCTGAAGAGTGCCAACAGTTGCTTGCCAGCCTGACAAAAATAAACCAAGAATTCTGAGCGACCTATTCTCTATTCTCTTCATCATCTCACCATATAGGTACACCTTGGGTACCTGTATGGTCACTCCAAATATGCACTAGCATTAATGCGCACTCATGCCCTTATTTATTGGACAAATAAGCGTCACTTAATTTGTCTTTTATCAATAAATAGTTGGTAACCCCTGATCTCCCGATTAAAATCCTGAACCTTTCCTGAATAACAGTTGTCTGCTTCTAAACACAACATTCAATACACGGCGATTTACCGCCTTGGCCACATAGCTTGCTTGACTGACATTGGCATGACTAAGCTTGGCCTGACACGGATACGGACATGAGTGATACCAGCTACGGGCAATATAACCCGGCCTTCCAGTTTTCTTTTTTACACCCTCGCCATTGGCTTATTTGGGCAGCAATGCCACTGATCCTACTACTGGCTCTATTACCACATAGCGCTCGCAAAGTTATTGCCCGCTTTGCCGCTAAACTGATATTGAAGAAGAAAAAAGGCGCCAAGCGCCGGGCACTTAAGAATATTGAGCTCTGCTTTCCTGACTACAATGAAAACCAACGCCTAGCCTTACTTGAAGATACCTTCACTGTCGCAGGCTGTATTTTACTCGGCTTTGCCCAACCCTTTATCAAAGGCCGCCGCTATGTACTAAACAGCCATGATGTTCACGGGCTTGAACACCTAGAAGCCCTCCAAGGCCAAGATAAAAACATCATCATGCTGGTGCCACACAACTGGGCGATCGACTTCTCGGCACTTTATTTTGCTGCCAATGACATGCCGATGGTGGCAATGATAAAGCCGCAAAACAGCCCTATCATCAACTGGTTAATGAACATTCAACGCAAGCAATTTGGTGGTAGGATCTATCAGCGCAGTCAGGGTATCAAACCTTACCTACGCTCGATTAAAGAGGGCTACCTAGCCTATTACCTGCCTGATGAGGAACACCAGCTCCAACAAAGTGTCTTCGCGCCGTTCTTTGGTCACGAGAAAGCGACCGTTAAGGGGGTTGGCAAACTCGCTAAGCTATCGAACGCCGCCGTGTTGCCCGTCTTTCCTGCCTACGATTTAAACACAGGGAAATTTACCATTTCTATTCAGCCACCCTTGGCAGATTTCCCTTCCGGCAATGAACATCAAGACGCAACGCGGATGAATCAAGAGCTGGAAAGCATGATCCGCCAGCAACCCGAACAGTATATGTGGATCCTCAAGATCCTACGTACCCAACCAGATGGCAGCCGACGGTATTAATTTCCTTGTCGCATGATGAATAGCTGAAATGAAAAGAGCCGGACGCATTACGCGTCCGGCTCTATTTTTTTATTGTTGGTCTGTCTTTTCTACACGTTGTTACAACGAGAAACCACTAGGCAGTTTCTAGCACTTTCACTCTCAAACCATCATCAACTTGCTGCAAGGCTTCAAGCAGTTGCTCGGTATCGACTTCAGTTGGCACATCAACCTGCAGCTCGGCAAAAAACAGAGCCTGACCCAGATCGGGCACACCAATACGATGGTTTTCAATTTTGACAATACCAATCCCGATATTATCCAAGATACGGGTAATGTCATTCACGATACCCGGGCGGTCACTCGACTCGACTTTCAAGGTAAGGTGATCGGTTTTGATCTCGCCTGCTTCTTGGGCTTCGATAATACGGATATCCAATGCCTGCTGGGCTTGGAATAACTCCCTCAACTGGCTAACAGATTGCGCAGGAATATCAATTTTCAAGATCCCGACAACCTGATTATCCAGCCTATTGATTTTACTGATCAGCCATTTCCCCCCAAGCTCGTGGGTTTTAGCTGCTAATTTATTGATAAGTTGAGGATGATCTTGTCCCGCTAGCGTGACGGTTAATTGAGTATTCATACGCGCTCCCCCTCTACAATACAGCCAGAAACACACTGGCTATATAGTCAGACTAGCAAGCAAGATGAAACTGTGCCGTGATAAGGCTCGATTCTGGTTACGAAAATCTCTAATAACCTTGTATTTAATTCACAAATCCGCATAAAAAAGCCAATTACTTGCGTAACTGGCTCATTTCTAGCGTGCTGGTTTACTCGCTTTATGCGTTGGTGCGATATTTCTGCAAAATCTCACCTAACTGGAGGGAGGTATCACCCAAACTTGAGCTGTTATGTATCGACTGCTCACTCATGGTACGGATCACTTCTGACTGGGAGCGGATATCATGCAGCTCTGAAGCAATATCATTAGCAACGGTTGTCTGCTGGTGGGCTGCCGTCGCTATCTGGGTGCTCATATCCATCACCTGCCGGGCCGACTCAGCGATACTATTCACATCGTGGCCGATCTCAGTGATCATCTCGCGGCTTTGGTGGGATTGCTCCAGGGTCACCGCAGTGATATTTGAAATACTGGAGGTTTCCAGCTGCAGTTTGTCAATCATGGCCTGGATCTCAACCGTTGCTTGCTGGGTTCGCCCTGCCAACGTTCTCACTTCATCAGCCACCACGGCAAAACCACGGCCTTGCTCACCGGCACGAGCCGCTTCAATCGCCGCGTTCAGCGCCAGCAAATTGGTTTGCTCGGAAATCGCATTGATGGTGGTGATCACCGCATTGATTTCCTCGGCTTTCTCGTTAAGGCTACCAACCGCGCGCGAGGCTTCATCGGTTTGCTCTGACAACTGGGTCACCTTGATGATTGCCTGTTGAACATTGCGGTTCCCCTGCTCGATACTTTGCATGTCAGAGTCAGACTGCTCTGAGGTTTGCTGGGCAAGGCCGGCAATATCTTTCGCCGAGGCCGTCATTTCTTCCATTGCAGTAGCGACGGAATCGAGTGAGGTATATTGCTGATTCACCTGCTGGCCCGCGCCTTGTGCATCATTGCTAAAATGACCGGCTGCAACCTGCAAGTTCTGGGCGCTTTGTTTCACTGTATCAACCAGCTCGCTCAACGTATCCATGGTACGATCCAGCTCAAAGCCAATAATACCGAATTCATCACGGCCAACATGGAAGCCCAAACGGGAGGTCAAGTCGCCATCCGCAATACGCTTGGTTGCTTGGTGCATTACCCACAGTGCACCACCCAAGAAGGTTGCCATCCAATAACACAGCAGACCAATCGGTAGAAGGGTAAGAAGGGAATAGAAAAAGCGCTGCAAGGCCTGATCTTTTCCAGCATCAATAGCCTGTGAGTTGCCCTGCGGCAAACTTGCGGTTCCTAACGGGGTCACAGCAACGACATCTTTGCCAACGCCACGGGAAGTGAAGTTAACCCCCTGTTGTTGCAAGATACTACGCTGGGCATCTGCATCCAGCCCTGTTGCCTGAACGGTGTCAACCATCACCGCAAGCCTCGTTTCAGTAAGGGCAATCTGCTGTTGTTCCAACTGTCCCACAGCTTGGCGGTATTGCAGGCCTGCAATCGCCATTACTACTGTTGCTATTAGTGCAAAGAGCACCCAAAACTTGTCATTAACCGACATTTTGACAAACATCCGGTCAATAGTACGGAATTCAACCTCTCTCATCGTCGTTCCCTGTAATCATTATGGTTTGCGGCATATGGTAGCAGCTCACTAACCACAGTTGTGATACAGGGTTTATTTTTCAGACAACAGAGCCTATCAATTTCACCAAAAGTCGATCTCAATCACGCTTAAAATCGCTATATTGCTCCTAACCAAAACATGGGTATAAAAAAACCGGCTGAAACTTACTCCAAACAGGGTAGTCTCAACCGGCTTTTACTAACTAAGCGAAAACGAAAGGAATTAAATTCCTGCGCGCTTGAACAGACCAGCCATCAGCGGCGAATTTGCTTTCACTTGCTTCGACTTGTTTTTAAACTCACGAGCCAGATTTGTGTCGTTGATTGAATTGGCAATATAAATCATCGACTGGTACATATCGCTCGCCGTCTTGATACGGGCAGTATCATTCATAGGGCTGATGATATTCACCACGTCAGTCCCTTTCATGCCATTTTTGGTTGCATGGTTCTCAACAGAGTCCAGCAACTTATCTAAATCCATCACGAAGTCAGAATTTTCAACACCTAACTTCTTAATCTCTTTCAGGTTACGCTTGCGAACCCGATTAATAATAAATGAAGGCTTGTTGATAAACTTAAAGCCAGCAAAACCAGCAACAATCAGCAAGGCAACACCACCAGCTACATAACCCCAAATCGAACCCGAAGATTCAGCAACCGGCTGGATCACTTCGGCGGCGGTTGTAACAGACACTGGTACATCAGACATATTGGTAACCTTTCTTTTCTCTGGAACAGAACAACAGTGACATTATGCACTCCAGCAACAAAGAACTATGCGTTTTATCAATTTTTGTTGCAAATAGGGTGATCGACTTCAAGCTTTGATAAAAGCATGGGCGTCAATATCGTGCCACAGAGCATAACATTTCATAAAACCCATGTCGAAAATTCAATTTTCGACGGTTGAAGTGTGGCAACCTTTGGCTACCGAAATGAGGCTACGCTCCCACTATTGGACGTTATTCTGCGTCACAAAGAGGAAAGATGGATAAAAGTGCTAGCAACAAAGGTGACTACACCACTTAATATCATTTTCCGCAGAGGGTAATCAAAAAAGTTATATTGTTTAGTCCTAAAAAGATAAATAAATATTATTCACTTCGCAGTTAAACAAAAAACAAAAAGTAAATAAGACTCGTAATAAAACTGACAATAAACATCCCTGCACTGAACTTAATATAAAGCCAAAGGAATTTTAACACTATCGCCTCCATTTCTAACTACAAAGGACTTACATAAGAATCTTTTATTACTCAAATAAACTTAGTTACTAATACCAGCGTTATTTGTCTCATAGTGGCTACTAACTATTTAGGTCGCTGAGATAGAATAAAAAATTGGATTGTTGATAAGTTGAATAGATAGCGAAATACAGGGAGAGTGAAGAGAAAGATTTTGCGATTTACCAAACGCCAGATGGGTGGAAGCCCCACCAGCCACATCTCGGCACACACGTCGCTCGCTGCGGCTGCTCCCTTCCGGGCCTGACCGGGTTCACGAGGTAGTGTTGCGAGAGGACCAGCAGGGCCTCCATAGATTCTTTGTCTCTTTACGAGAACGGGATGGATTATCCGCTATGGTCGGAGCGATTGCAATAGCACAATCGCACATTCCCGACTGACTGCCGATTTATTACCCAAACCTTACCAATTTCACACAGTTACTGGTGCTTATAGCTCTTCTTCTGGATCTTCAAGCAGGTACTCCCCTAGCAAAGCTCCGCCGAGTACCAGTAGCCAAGCAACCAATATCGGATTGGGTACCTCAAACCACGGTACGAGCACCAGTGTGGCAAAACCGACGGCAGGCAAAATCCACATCATTCGTGGTACCCACTCATTAAGTTTGCTTTTGGCCATCCCCTGCAAAGACGCAATCAAACCTGTCACACATAGGGCGACCAATGCGGCATGGGCTAATCCACCGACCCACAGCGGGATCACTAAAAACAGTGGCCACCAAGTATTACCTTTAACCGGCCGCCAACTTCGAGCAGCAATCCAGATAACGCCAACCGCCAAGATTTGGATTATGGTATAAATCGGCGCCCCCTGAAGCTTACCCTCAGTTTGCAGTGCCATGAGGCCAACATCCATCGCTAGTACAATAGAAATCAACAATGCCGCCAACTGCCATGAGCTTTTGGGCGAAAAGCTAACAGCAAACACCGGCAGCATCATAAAGACACTGATTGAGAGCGCGACAGGTTGTTCGGGAAGAACAAAACCGAAAGTGCCCAGGCCAATTAGCAATAGCCAGGCAGACACACCACCTTGTGGTAGCAACCACAAAGCGGGAATGGCGAGGGCTAGTGCAGGCAGCTCTCCTTGGCTTTGCCCTAGTGCACTAACTCCAACAACGGTCAACGCAATGCTGACCATAACAAGTAACGCGGCATACAACATGGCAGCACCTCCTTGCGTTCTCTGATAACCGTAATACCATGATCGGCAATCAGGTTTTGTTTGGTACAGGTATAAATATGGATGATTTTGCGGCGCAAATCTACACCCAAGTTCACCAAATTCCACATGGAAAAGTAGCAACTTATGGTGATATTGCCAAATTTGCAGGTTTTCCCGGTTATGCACGCCAAGTCGGGCGATTGATGGCTACCCTGCCAGAAGGTTCAACCATCCCCTGGCATCGTGTAGTAAATGCAAAAGGGGAAATTTCCCTGACGGGGCATGATTTACAGCGCCAACGCCGCATATTAATCGAGGAAGGTGTGGAGGTTAACGAGACCGGCAGGCTTAAACTGAAAACCTACCGCTGGGACGGCTTTTGATAACACCTAGAGTAAGTCGTTGCCGCTTACTCTAGATGATAGCTAACCGGTAGTGGGTATCCCTTGGGTTAATTGACCTTCACTAAAACCAAATTCTTACGGGTCGATTCAGCCAGGTCAGTCAACACATGGTTAGCCGTGTCAGTGATAAACAGCAACTTGCCATCAACCTCAATACGCGCACTCACCGCATAGGTATGGTTCGGAACGATTTCCTGACGAGAAAAGTTAAGCTGGTAATTGAAAGGCGCTTGCTGGCCATCAGCCAAAAAAGCCTGGCTGCTAATAACATCAGCCGCTACATCCATTTTCGACACATCAGACAGCGTAACCGTAATACGGGCATTGTTTGGCAATGCAATACGCTCTTTGTAGGTCAAGGTTCCCGTCACCGCTTCCAAATCTGCATCTTGTTGAATCATACTGGTACAAGCCGACACAACTAATGCCACTGCCAATGCCGAAATCAGTGCAAAAACCTTTTTCATTGTCTCTCCTAATGCAACACTGTCATTTTCATGTGTGACAAGCACTTGAACTCACGTTTAAACTGAATGATCATCATCCAATATTTGAAGAGTTTTGCACTCTCCCACGGCGCGTAATAATAACATTATTTTTGGAGATCCGATGAGCAAAGAACTGAATGAACTTCTCAATCTGCTACATTTAGAACAGCTTGAACAAGGATTATTCCGTGGACAAAGTGAACATTTGGGGTTGCCACAAGTTTACGGCGGGCAGGTGCTTGGACAAGCCCTTTCAGCGGCGAAAGAAACCGTCGATGAAGACCGTCAGGTCCATTCTTTCCATAGCTACTTTCTCCGCCCTGGTGATCCGCACAAGCCGATTATTTACGACGTGGAGAACTTACGTGACGGCAACAGTTTCAGTACCCGCAGGGTAAAGGCCATTCAATACGGTCGTCCAATTTTCTACATTACCGCTTCATACCAAGGGGAAGAAAAAGGCTTCGAGCACCAATCGCCAATGCCAAATGCACCTTCTTATGAAGGATTGATGTCTGAGCAACAACTGGTTTTAGCCATGGCCGACAAACTCCCCAAAAGTGCGGTAAAGCATTTTGGCCGAGAGCGCCCGATTGAAGTTCGCCCCGTCAATGTGGTCAACCCATTGGCACCGAAACCAACCGAGGCCAAGCAATACCTGTGGATCAAAGCCAATGGCGAAATGCCAGATGACCCACGGATCCACCAGTACGTCCTAGCCTACGCATCTGATTGGGGATTCCTCGTCACCGCCCTGCAACCGCACGGGGTAAGCCTCTTCAACCCTCAAATGAAGGTGGCGACCATCGACCATTCAATGTGGTTCCACCGTCCATTCCGTATGGATGAGTGGCTGCTGTATGCCATCGACAGCCCATCCGCAAGTAATTCCCGAGGCTTGGTTCGAGGTGAAATTTACAACCAGAAAGGCGAACTGGTTGCTTCTGCGGTGCAGGAAGGGTTAATGCGCCACACCGGAGAGAAATAGAGCGGCAGGTGCCGCTCTCATTGAGTTTCTACTAAAGGCGGCTTAGCCCGCCTCTTGCTTTTCAGTGCGAGAGATTTCGTCTATTCCCCTCTCGCCCTCGAGTTGCTGCAATTGATCACCCAACTGTTGCAGTTGGTACATCTGCCGATAATGCCCATCATACTCAAATAGTTCATGATGCTTACCGCGCTCAACAGCTTTTCCACGATGCAGGACCAATATTTCATCGGCATCGATCACCGTCGATAGCCGGTGGGCAATCACCACCACACTCATATCCTGACGCAAGTTATTCAAAGCCTGCTGAATATGGCGCTCAGTCCCCGAATCTATATTGGCAGTGGCTTCATCGAGGATCAGAATTTTCGGTTTGCGATACCAAACCCTCGCCAAGGCCAGTAACTGTTTCTGCCCCGCAGACAGGTTAGCAGCACCACTCCCAAGCAAGGTGTCCAAACCCTCATCATAACGCTGGACTTGCTCGGCTAACCCGACCGCTTCCAAGGCTTGCCAAATGGCCCGATCATCAACTTCGCTGGCAGACTGCCGGCCCAATGTAATATTTTCTCGCACCGAAGCGCTGAGGATATGCGGGTCTTGCTGCACCATAGCAACCCCGGCTCGCAATACCTCATGGGACAAACTGGATAACGGACGCCCATCAAGGGAAATCAGCCCTTTTCCTACCGGGTAGAAGCCCATCATCAACGAAGCAAGGGTGCTCTTACCGCTCCCAGTATGTCCAACCAAGGCAAGAAAACCACGGTGGGACAGACCGACATTAATCCCCTGCAATACGGGTTGTTTACCGTCATAACTAAAATCAACCTCACGGCACTCTAAACGCCCGCTTGCCAGAGGCTTGGGATCGTCTCCATAACCTTGCTGTTTAGCGTCGATAAATCCGAAAATGCGCTCGCTGGCGACCAATGCCTGCTGCAACAAAGAAAGCTGCTGGGTCAGTTCAATAAGCGGTTCAGTCACCCGCCCCAAATAACTAATAAATGCATACAGCACCCCGACCCCGATGAGTTCCACCCCACTGACGCCAAACAAAGCAACCAGCGACAGCAAGGCGACACCTGAGAGGAAATCGATCAGCGGACGGAGCATAAAACCGTTGAGCTTAATCACGCTTCGCTGGGCAGCCAAATGCTTAGCTGTCAGTTCGGAAAACTGGTTATAGAACGCTTTTTCCCGGCGCATCAGCTGGATAAGGCTCATCCCTTGTATCGACTCACTCATCGATGCGTTGATATCGGCCAGTAAATCCCGCATCTTGCGGTAAGCCTCGGAGCTATTGCGCTGGTATAGCACCATAACGCCAACCACCACCGGAAGCAGCACCAAGACCACGAGGGTTAACCGCCAACTGAGCAACGACATCGCCACCAGCATAACCAGTATCAATGTGACATTCTTGAGTACCGTGCCAATAACATGGACGTAAAAGTCCTTGAGTGACTCTGTATCATTAGTGATCCGCGAGATCAGTTTCCCCGATGGCATGTAATCAAAAGCCGACAAAGGCTGGTTAATGATCTTGCCGAACAATTGCTTGCGGACAGTTTGCACAACCCCGATCGCCAACTCATTAAACCTCAATGACTGCAAATAGCGGAGCCACGCCGTGGTTATCATCAAGCCAATATACGCAGCCGCTAGTATCACTAGCTCAGAAGTGGGAAAGCTGTCCTTCGCGATGTTGTTATCAATAAAATGCTGGATGAGCCATGGCCCAGAAACATCAGCAACCGATGCCAAAAACAACAAGCCCAGAGCGACACCCAGTTGTTTTTTATCTGCCAGCGCGTAGTTCAGCAACCGGGTCAACACAGACAGTTTGATGGTTTCTTTTTGCATTATGTATTCTCCATCGCCTGTTCGAGTTTCTGGTAGCGATACATTTCGGCGTACCAGTTGTCCTGCGCCAACAAACTAGCGTGATCGCCCTGCTCGCTGATCCGCCCTTGTTGTAATACCAAGATATTATCCGCCTCTTCCAGGGCCGTTAAACGGTGGGCAATAACAATTACAGTCTGCTTTTTCTGCCGCCGGAGGTTTTCAAGGATATGGTGTTCGGTTTTGCCATCAACCGCTGATAGCGCATCATCCAATATCAGCACTTCTGCCTCTAGCAATAAGGCGCGGGCAATCGCAATACGCTGTTTTTGACCACCGGATAAGGTGATCCCTTTCTCTCCGACCAAGGTCTGGTACCCGTCCGGGAACTGCAAAATATCGTCATCGATACAGGCTGCCTGTGCCGCTGCACGAATGTCATCCATACTGGCCTGTGGTTTACCAAGTGCGATATTGTCGGCAATCGAACGGGAGAACAAAAATGGTGACTGGCTAACAACAGCAAAACGGCTGCGCCATTGTGATAAGTCAGCCTGCTGTAGCTCTACACTGCCATAGTGTATCTGGCCGTGTTCAAGCTCTTGCTGGCGAAGCAGCAGGGACAGCAAAGTCGATTTACCACTACCGATAGGGCCAGCGATACCCAACATACTTCCGCTCTGCAAGGTGAAGTGAACATCTGCCAAGGCTGGTTGACCTTGTCCGGGCCAACAAAACGCCTTGATAGCCACCTTCAATGGTTGGTAGGTCGCAGCCAACTGCACGTCACCGCTTACAATATCAGGGCTCTCGTCAAATATATGGGCCAAGCGGTTCCACGCCGCCGAGCCTCGCTCGAGGATATTGAATAGCCATGCCATTGCCAGCATCGGCCAAATCATCAAACCTTGATACAGGGTGAATGCCGTTAAATCACCCAGTGTCAGCCGCTGCTGGCTGATCAAGTAAGCGCCACCAGCAATACTGAGGAAAAACGACATCCCAATCGCTATTTGGATCACCGGATCAAACTTGGCATCGACCCGGGCAACTGACAGGTTTTTATCACCAACATCATCAACCACGGTGGCAAAATCATGCTGCTGGCGTTGCTCCAAACCAAAGGCACGGATCATCCTCACCCCATTAAGGCTTTCCTGAGTTTTGTCAGTCAGGGTAGAGAACGCAGCTTGCGATAGGGAAAAACGGCTGTGCAATTGACGGCCAAGGAAAAAGACCACAATCGCCATCAAGGGCATCGGCAGCAACGCCAAAATCGTCAGTTCCCAGCTAATAAAAGTGGTCATGACAAACAGCACAGCGATACCGGTAATAAGAGAGTCCGCCGCTGTCAGCACCCCTTCCCCGGCGGTCATCACCACCGCATTGACATCATTGGTTGAGCGGGCCATCAAGTCGCCCGTTTTATAACGCTCAAAGAAGGAAGGTGAATGGGAAGAAAAATGGCGGAATAAGCGGTTTCGCAGTACAGTCCCCAACTCAGAGGCCGCGCCGAACAACCAATAGCGCCAGATCACCCGGAGGAAATAAACGATAAGCCAAATGGCCGCCAAACCGGCCAGCCATCCCATCATCATTGTAGGTGTCATATTTCCACTGACAACACCATCAACAACCCAGCCAATCGCTTTCGGCGGCAAAAGTTCGAACAGGGAGACAAGAACAAGAATACCAATCGCACCGCTATAGCGCCGCCATTCCTGACGGAAATACCATTTGAGTTGCCAGAACACCTGCATAACACCCTCCTCCCTGCCATGTTAAACCTTTGTTGCAAGTGATATTATGCTGATAGTTACACTTTTATTTCAATAGCTTATAATTACTGCCCTGTAATTTGATATTTCATCCTGATTTTCATTCGATTGCATATCAAACAACTGAAATCAGGGTGGTTGTTGGCGAGATACGGGCGCAAAATATTACACAGGTAACGCCGTGGTGTACTTGAGCGGCTCCATAGCAAACGTCGACGTCACATTGGTCAGCCCTTCAATACTATTGACGAGCTTTTTGTAGAACTGATCGAACGCAGCCATATCAGCAACCTGGACCTTCATCATATAGTCATACTCGCCTGCCATACGGTAGAACTCCATCACTTCAGGGAAGTCAGATACCGTGCCCACGAATTCGTGGTACCACTCCTTAGAATGATTGCTTGTCTTGATTTGGACAAAGGCAGTGAAAGACAGGCCGAGCTTCACCGGGTCAAGCAAGGCCACTCGCTGGCGTAAAATACCGTTTTCTTCGAGCCGCTTTAACCGTTTCCAACAAGGCGTTGTCGTAAGGTTCACCGCTTCTGCCAACTCGGCCAAGGCCAAGGTGCCATCTTGCTGCAGTAATCGTAGTAGTGTTCTATCGGTTTTATCGAGATCAGCCAATTTGTTTCACCTGAAATGTAGTATTTAGAATAATTTTCTCCATTTTAATCGATAAATAGTAAATTTGATAAAGATTTTTCCTGCGCTTAGTCATACATTACTTACATAATATATACAGCCAGCACCACAGCAAAAGGAACGACCATGAGCCACGACCCACAATGGATCCACACCGCGATCCGCAAAATTGAAGCCGATTTTCAACGCTCTGCCGATACCCATCTGATCAAGCTGGATATCCCTTCGCTGGACGGCATTGACATCTATTTGAAAGATGAAAGCACCCACCCAACCGGTAGCCTAAAGCACCGTCTGGCCCGCTCATTGTTCCTGTTTGCCCTATGTAATGGCTGGATAGGCAAAGATACCCCGATCATTGAGTCTTCATCAGGCAGTACTGCTGTCTCTGAAGCCTACTTTGCTCGTTTGCTTGGCTTACCCTTCATTGCTGTAGTACCACGCAAAACCGCCCGCAAGAAAATCGAGCAGATCGAGTTTTATGGTGGCCGTGCGCACCTAGTCGATAGCCCAAGCGAAATCTACGAAGAATCACGCCGTTTGGCCAAAGAGCTTAATGGCCATTATATGGATCAATTTACCTACGCCGAACGAGCAACCGACTGGCGTGGAAACAACAATATTGCCAACAGCATCTTTGATCAGATGAAACTTGAGGAGCACCCGATCCCAAGTTGGGTCGTCATGTGCCCGGGAACCGGCGGGACATCTGCCACCATTGGTCGCTACATTCGCTATCAGATGCACAGCACCAAGTTATGTGTCGTTGACCCAGAAAACTCGGTATTCCATCAATACTACAAGACCCGTGACGCATCGCTGACCGGCGAGTGTGGTAGCCGTATCGAGGGCATAGGCCGCCCACGTGTCGAGCCTAGCTTTATTCCAGATGTTATCGATGAGATGCGTACCATCCCTGATGCCGCCAGTATTGCGACAGTCCACTGGCTAGAAAAGCTGCTGGCTCGCAAAGCAGGGGCATCGACAGGTACCAACCTGTATGGTGTGCTGCAACTTGCCAGCGAGATGAAGGCCCGAGGAGAGAGTGGCTCAATTGTCACCTTGCTGTGTGATAGCGGCGAGCGCTACCTAGACACCTATTTCAACACAGCGTGGATAAAGGACAACATTGGTGACATCAGTGGCTACCTTGCCCAGCTCGAGCAGCTAGAACAAACCGGCCAGCTAAGCTAATCACTCCACATCTTCAAGCCGCCAGTTTCAAGGCGGCTTTTGTTTAAATACCTTAGCTTACTTTTGTCTGTGACCTTGCGCTTCTGGGCTTTTCTCTTTGCTATTGCTGCGGTAGCATGAGCCTGCCAATAGAGAACCTGCTGTTGGCCTACCCTTATTACTAAAAGGGGTAGTCCCTACCGACTGTTTTTCGGTACGACAACAACATAGGAAATTTTTCATGCGCAAAGCCGTAGTTGTATTTAGTGGCGGCCAAGACTCCACAACCTGCCTGATCCAGGCCATGGCCCATTATGATGAAGTGCACTGTATTACTTTCGATTATGGCCAGCGCCATAAGCTGGAAATCGAAGTGGCTGAATCTGTCTGCAAAGAGCTCGGTGTCGCTGCACACAAGGTAATGGACGTGGGCTTGCTCAATGAACTGGCGATCAGCTCACTGACCCGCGACAATATCCCAGTCTCTCACGAATTGCAGGAAAATGGCCTGCCGAACTCATTCGTCCCTGGCCGTAACATCCTATTCCTGACCCTTGCGGGCATCTATGCTTACCAGATTGGTGCTGAGGCAGTGATCACCGGTGTGTGCGAAACCGATTTTTCCGGCTACCCGGACTGCCGTGACGAGTTCGTCAAATCCATCAACCAGTCACTGGTATTGGGTATGGACCGTGCCCTTAAAATTGAAACGCCTTTAATGTGGCTCAACAAGGCTGAAACTTGGGCGCTTGCCGACCAATACGGCAAACTAGACTTCGTTCGCGAAAAAACCCTGACTTGCTACAACGGCATTATCGGCGATGGCTGTGGCGACTGCCCGTCTTGCGACCTGCGCAAAACCGGCCTTGATGATTACCTTGCCAACCAAGCCACTATCATGGCCGAACTAAAAGCCAAACAGCAGGCAGGTAATGCCTAACGGTTGCCTGGGCACGATTAGGCTCTATCGCTTAATCTAGGTCCTTTTAACTAGAAAAATACCATCAAGGGGAAGAATTTCATTCATCCCCTTTTTATAACCTAAAGTAAAC
>NZ_JACSOF010000093.1:0-26521 GCF_014349205.1 Photobacterium sp. BZF1 | reverse complement strand
GATATATTCTAACAAAACGTTTTTTTAAAAAATCTCTAATGTAACTTGTATCATTTGAATAGTTACTTGTAACCAGAACCATAACAATGCCACTAAGGACAAAAAAAACATCAACCCCAACAGCACTTACTTTCCAAAAGCTAAGAAAGTAATCAGGAATAGACTCTTGAGGGTATTCATGTTTAATCTTCCCCACGATATGGCCAAGCATAACGATGATGGCTGCAATACCCCTGAGTATCTGTAGCGATGACAGATAGGTAAATGATGTCACAGTCTGTTGCGTGCTACTTGATATGCTCATATTCATCTATCCTACTTGGGCGAGTGGATGGTGATTGAACTATTGAAGAGAAAATATCATATTGACCTTTTGATGTAGAAAACCAATCAAATTGCTCAGCGTACCGACGTGTTTCAAGTCGTTTTGGTGGGTTCAATAGTACTTTCTTTATTCCTTTGGATATCGCTGTTGGGTTTCTATCGACGAGTACTCCGGCTTTTTCATTTTGGACGACTTCTGGTGTACCCCAGATATTTGTTGCAACGACAGGTGTGCCACATGCCATTGCTTCAAGAAGCACATTAGCCCACCCTTCGCGACTTGAAGCCAGAACTAATACATCACATGCACCATAATACTTAGCAAGCTCTAATTGATTCAAACTACCAAGGAATATGATCTGGGATTGTACATTTTCCGTTTCGGAGAGACGCTTTAGTCTATGTATTTCAGGACCATCACCTGCTATGAGCAATGTTATATTGCGTAGTTCTTTCAGCGCTTTAATAACGTGATGGTGCCCTTTGCGCTCAATAAGGTGACCAACAGAAATGATTATGGGGCTATCAATAGGGAGATTAAGGTTTTTCCTATTTTGTGTTTTTTGTGTTTCATCTGTGTATTGAAATAGCTGTAAATCTACTCCATTCCTTAGAGTTGTAGTTAAATTTGGCTCGGCTCCGAGATTAAGCATTTCATTCCTAAGAGCGTCACAAACAGCCATATTATGATTGCTTTCTTTCAGAACAGATTGTATGTCCTTTTTGGGCTTTTGATATTGAGGAATTAAGTTTATATCTGTTCCTCGTGCCGTTATAGTAAATGGTTTGTTCAGTTTTTTTGCAGCTTTTGCGATTGCGACCCCGTCTGGATAATAATAATGCCCATCTATAAGGTCAAAATCGTATCCACTTGCTATGATTTCATTTGCTTTTTTGTAAATAGCAGCAGAAAGGGTGTGTGGCGTTAAAGTCATACCAACCTTCGGTATAACAATGTAGCGAGGATGGTAAACATCGATTCCAAACCTATTTTCATAGCTAGGTGCTGATGAATATGAAGCATAGCTACCAAACATAGGGTGTTTGAATGGGAACCAAGGAACAGGGGCAATAACTTTAAGTTCAACATCCGGGTAGCGCTGTTGAAGCTGTCTAAGGCGTGTTTCGACAAAAACCCCATGTTTCAGATTACTACCATAAGGGTACAGAGTCGTGACCGTTAGTATCTTCATATGTTATTACTGCCTATTCATAAATTTTGCAAACATCAATAAACACCAAAGTGCATCCGCATGATTACTTTGGCCTGATGTATGGTCAGTTATCATTTGCTTAAGTACCTTTGGTGAGAAAAAACCACTATCTAACATATTGTCTGAAAGTAGTGTTGTCTTGAGAGTTGCGTTGAGCGGCCCTCTGAACCACTCTGAGATAGGAATGCTAAATCCCATTTTTGGACGGTAGAGAATATTTGAATCTACATAGGGCTCGAGTGACTTTTTAAAGGCGTATTTCCCTTCGTTACCCCTAATATTGTCAGTACTCTTGATAGCGTAAGCCCATTCGATTAATGAATGGTCAAGTAGGGGAGAGCGAACTTCAAGAGAGTTTGCCATACTGGCCCGGTCAACCTTGGTCAATATGTCTCCTGGTAACCAGGTTTTGAAATCAAGGTACTGAATTAGTTTTAGGGGATCATCCGATGGGGCTTTGTCGGCGTGTTCTTGCATTATCGCCAAACCAGTGTAGCCATTTAGTTGGCGAAGGTAGCTAGCACTAAATAGTGTACGCCTCTGGCCAATACGTAATTTAGACATTGTATTGGCATATGCTTCGACAGAATTCATAGCTAGCGACTGCAAGGTTGTTTTCGCACGCAATGGTTTTGGTGCCCAGTCAGCTTTAGGGTATACACTTGCAAGTGAACTGAATATAGGCCTACGTACAGAGTAGGGGATTTTGTCACGTAATCGCTGTTCAGCTAAATGCATACGTTGCCTACGGTAGCCAGCAAAGATCTCGTCACCACCATCTCCCGACAAGGAAACTTTTACAGATTGACTAGCCAGTTGGCAAACCTGGTATGTTGGGAGGGCTGAACTGTCTGCGAAGGGTTCATCATATGCAAGACTCAGCTTATCAATTAAGTTATAGTCATTTGATGAAACAATTTGGCTAAGGTGGTTTGTTTGGTACCTCTTGGCTATTTGGTTTGCATATTCTGTTTCATCATATTCGTTTTCTTTGAAGCCAATAGCGCAAGTGTTCACGGGTTCATTCTGTAATCCGGCCATCAGCGCAACAATAGCGCTTGAATCAACGCCTCCAGAGAGGAAAGCACCTAGTGGAACGTCAGAGAGCAAACGAATTCGTATCGCTTCATTAAGTCGTTCAATGAGTTCAGTTTGCACATCTGGCCAAGAAAGCAGAGAGCTTGGGGATGGGAGATCCCAATAGCACTCTTGCTTCACGCTTGTTTTAGGCTCAATAAGTAAATAATGGCCAGGATTAAGTTTGAAAATGTTCTTATATGCACTGAAGGGTTCAGGGATATAGCCGAACATAAAGTATTCTTCAGCCATCTCAGTGCGTAGTGACTTGTCGACTTCAGGGTGGGCTAGTAACACTTTAAGCTCTGAACCAAAAACGAACTGGCCAGTTTGAGTTTGGGTATAGAATAGGGGCTTTTTACCAAGCCGGTCGCGAGCAATAAACAATTGGTGTTTATTATTATCCCATAATGCAAAAGCAAACATGCCACGAAAACGCTGTAAGCACCTGACCCCCCATTCCTCCCATGCGTGTACGATAACTTCTGTATCTGTGTGTGTTGAAAAATGATGTCCAAGATTGGTCAGCTCTGCGACTAAAGATTCAAAATTATAAATTTCACCATTAAAAACGACACAAATAGAATTATCTTCATTGAAGATAGGTTGTTGCCCTTTACTTAGGTCAATGATGGACAACCTACGGTGCGCCAAACCAATGTTCGTGTTTATGAAGTAGCCTTCATCGTCAGGTCCTCGGTGAGACTGAACTCGGTTTAGATGTTGTAATAGGCCTTTGTCTACGGGAGAGGTAGTCCAAAGATTAAAAATTCCAGATATACCACACATGTAAGTATCTCCTTTTAATATTTCCCGTATGTCATCCATGAAACGGCGAGTTCTTGTAGTTGTTCATCAGATGAATTAGAGCTCGCAAGGGCTAATACATCAGCAGTAGCTGATTGGCCAGTCATCAATTTGGCAGCTTTGAGTAGTTTGATTTTGATTGGATTGTTTGAACAGAAATCGTCAATGCAATACCAAAATAGAATCTTCTTAGAATGACCATAGCGATTTACAACAGTCAGTTGGGTTGCAGTGAAAGCTTCACTTAACGTTGGAGAAATAACATAGTTCGCATTGGCATTGAGGGACCACTTGTCTTGGTCATAAAGGTGGTTTGATGAACTGATAAGCTCCCCAGTTTGTTGGCTAACGAGATACCTTGCAGAAAAATATTCAATGCTCCCATCCTTTGATATACCGCTTATTGTCTCAATCGCTTGAGGGAAAGAGATCCCCCAAGATGAGTTGGTCTCTGTTACTTCGGCTGAGAGAGGAAGTGGAATAGGAGTAACGTAAAGAGTATCAGTTACATGCAGTGTACGCGCCCATTTGGATTGGATAAAAAGTATTGCGACCAAGCAAACAATGAGGCTAAAGACCTTACCTGAAGTTTGTTTATGGGGTTGATAGTTTGGCCGTTGTTCTTTTATTACCGAAGGGTCTGCAAACCGACTCGCTACAAAAAAGATAATGCCAATAACGAGGCTAAAAAAGACCCAGCCATAAACAAGGTGATCAGCTCCAGTGGCATATTTCATGTCGCTAAGATGGCCAATCAGAACGATGCCGTATGCCCTAACCCCATTTGCGATGATGGGAAAAATAAACGAGAAGACTACAAATACAGTGATTTTCCACACTTTATTGAAGTTCAGGTAAGCGAACAGAGTGCCCAGTGCAACACTCGAGATCAAGAAACGAATTCCAGAACACGCTTCAGCAACCTCAAAGAGTCCATTAGGGATCGCTAAGAAAAGACCATCTCTATACACGGGGATGTTAGAAAGCTGCAACGCAAAAACAGTGATATCGGCAGTTATTACTTGCAGTTGTGGGACGATCTCTTCTCCGAACGGGATACAGAAGGAAAGATAAAAAATTGGGAAAAAAAGTAACTTAGCAAGCTGAGTACCTAGTAGTGCCCAAAGCAATAACTGCAAACTGGAAATAACAGCTATATGCTCTAGTAATGCAACACCTGAAGCTTTGCCAAGCATCCAACATAGAGTCGGTAAACAAAAAAGTAAAACAGGTAGCCAAGCCGTAGACAATGGTGTGGCCTGTATCTCTTTTCTCTTTTGCCAAGTTAACCAGAGGCTGATTGGAGCTATAATAAAGCAGTGTTCAAATGTTTTTGATTGCGACCAAACCGTTACCATACTTTGAATAGACTCATGATATACAATAATCCATGCAAAGAGAGGAAGTGTAAACCGTAATACAGGAAGGCTAATCACTATTGGCTCCAAGGTATCCGAGTAAAGGATTGAGTTTTGCTTCCCAACTGAAGTTGTCCTCAAGCCATTTTCTTGAGTCAGAAGCGGAATTCGATGCTTCACTTAATTTTTCAATGATCCATTTGGTCATTTCAAGGTTGGAGTCAGTAACGAACAGATCGTTTGAGGGGTAATCATCTATCCCTTCGACACCCAAACTGGTCGTCATAACTGGCCGTTCCATAGCCATTGCTTCAAGAATTTTATTTTGGATCCCTCTCGCCATTTTCATTGGCGCTACAGCAGCTTTTGAGTACAGAAGATAAGGTCTCACATCATCCACACGGCCAGTAACGACAACACCTGGCGTATTCATCAGGTCAAGGACTTGTTTCGGAGGTGATGAACCAACAATATAGAATTTACTATCAGGACATTGCTCAATGACCTTAGGCCATATGTATTCAGTAAACCAATTGACGGTTTCTATATTTGGGCGATAGTCCATAGCGCCAGTGAAGACGATATAGTTTTCATGCTCAAGTTCGAAATCTTCACTAAGTATCGATGAAGCAGAAGGGGAGAAGTAGTCACTATCTATGCCATTACTCAACGTTTGAACTTTCGGCTGGATATCTGCAGTGACCATTTCCCTGAACATATCCGCCTCTGTGTCTGAGATAAAGCAGCTTATAGAGAATTTATCAGCAACAAGTTTTTCGTAATCTGACAACGTCCGGTATTCCCGCATGTAAACGCTGCGCATGAAGACATTCGAAGCTTCGGCATATTGCCGCCATTTATCAGAATCTATATCAGCAAATTGCATTACTTTCCGAATGCCTTCAGTTTCTGGTGTAAGCACATACTGCGCCATGCAACCGGAATAAATAAATGCTTTGGTGATATGGTGCCGAGGTATGATTGTGTTGACCCAATTAAGCATTTTGGTGTTGTAGTAATAGGGTAGGGTGATAGGTTCACCTTTGCCAAAAGCCGTAAGGCCCTTAACCTTTGCCATCAAGGGATTTAAGTCGACAAAGAAGCAATCTTTGCAAAGTTCCTTAACCTTGTCCTTATATTGTTTGTCATGTGGATCATCAATAAAGCAACCCACGTAAACGTCATAGTATCTATTGAGAAACTTGAGGATATTGAAGGTTGTGATTTTGTCACCTTTATTTGGCGGGTATGGGATACGGTGACATAGGTACAGCAATGGCTCTTTCATATCATTACCCTAAATACTTTGAGAGTTGTGGACCAATATGACGAGAAAGGCTAAGAGGCATTTTCTTCCATAGGTCTATGAATAATCGGTACTTGGGGTTGTTTGGTGATAAATTAGGTAGGTCTTTAGCTTTGATAAGCGCAATGCGGTAATTTAATTTGTCTTCTTGCATACCCCAGTGTTTTTTGTACTTGTAAGAGCCTGAATCTGTTTTACTTCTGCCGAAATCGAACTTTGCCATGCCTTTATCTTTTGCAATGCACATGAGTTGGTAGTACATATAATCATTACTTTTCAGATCACGTGCATCATGCGTACCTCCACCATAGTACGGAAGTACTGTATCTTTGTAGTAGAAACTTAAGACACTTGATACCGCTTCACCTTCAGAGTTTCGAACAATAAGCGTTTCGCAGCGTTCGCCAAAGGTTTCTTTTAATTTTGAGAATAGTTTTTTATTGAAAACTGGAGTGCCAAGATTGTGTACACTTTGCGAATACACGTCATAGCAAAGTGATGTGTTATCTTTATTGTCCCATTGAAGGTTGTTTTTTAATGAATGACGGATGACAGCCCGTTGCTTACGTTTGATGTCTGTGAGGATCTGATCAGGACAATCATTAATTAAAGATGAGAATGTTGCATGTTTACAGTGAGCAACCCAGGGACCTTCAGATTTACGAGGGTCTTTATCTCGTAACTCAACGTAATCTACTTTAAGTGAATGACCGAGTTCAAGAGCTGCTTTTTCGAGTTTATGACGTATAGCATCAGAATCAGCAATAACACCCCCATAGACACAAAAAGGAGTGGATATTAAGGCATGGCCAAAGACAGCACTTTTTTGCTCGAATAATGGTAGAATACCAACAATATTCCCCTCTTCTTCAGCCAAGATATAATGATGTTTATGCTTAAAAACATAACGGATCACACTATACCATCCAGTTAGGTGGAAGAAAGTGCCATCATTATGGTTATCAACATACCTATCCCATGCTGAAGTGTCTTGAGCGCTCATTTTCCTGATTTTTAGTGCCTGGTTCATGACAAATTCCATCCAATTGGTAAACATTAGTCATCGTGTTCCACGAAAAATCAGCCAAAAGTGACTGAATACGCGATTCCGTTCGATTTAAATTTAGATAGTGGCGAAACCTTGATTTAAGTGGGATCCCTTTTACTGATGGTTGCCCAGCATCTATCTCCCAAGGATGAAAATAGAAGCTGTATGGTTGATTAGTACGCTGAAGATATTGATTTATCAGGAATCTACTAAGCTGGTATGGATAAAGACGGAAAAAACCACCACCACCAATAGGTATACTTCGTTTCGCTTTTTCTAATGTTGGTATAGGGATCTCATAGATACCTTCAGGGCGAAGGTATTTGAACTTTGGCCAATCAGGAGCCCCATAGTGATCATGATTGACAGGGTATGTACTACTGCTATAGATAAAACCAAGTTCTGCGAGGATGCTAAAGGCCCATTCATTCCGAGGATCGATGGAGAAACTCGGTGCTCGGTAGCCATTTACTCGATGACCAACAGTATCCTCTAGAAAGACTTTACTTCTGTATACATCAAGTTTGAAAGCTTCGGGTGATTGAGATGTTGCTTTTTGGTGAGCATATCCATGACTGGCTAGTTCATGACCGTTGTCAACAATAGCACGTGCGAGATTAGGGCAGGCTTCAGCCACCCAACCTAACATGAAGAAAGTTGCTTTAGCATTGTTTTCCGAAAATAATTCTAAAAGCCTATGTGTGGTCCTTTCAACTCTCAGAGGGTATTTCGCTCCCCACTCATCAGCACTAATGTGTTTGTCAAAAGCGGCGACATGGAAATAATCTTCAACATCAACGGTCAAAGCGCATTGACTTGACATAAAAGGAAGCCGTTTATCATATACCATATGCTTACTGACCTTTACCAAACAAAATGATTTCAGACGTCTTTAGCAGTATTAACAGGTCTAACAAAAAGCTACGGTGCTTGATGTAGTACAAATCAAATTTTAACTTTTCAAGAGCGTCTTTCTCACTACTACCATAAGGATATTTAAGTTGTGCCCAGCCAGTTAAACCTGGTTTAACATTATGCCTTTGATTGTAATATGGTATTGAATTATCGAAACTTTCAGTGAATTGTGGACGTTCAGGCCTAGGACCGACAAAATACATATCACCAATGAGGACATTATATAATTGGGGGAGTTCGTCTATTCTAAACTTCCGAATATACTTACCGACTTTTGTAACTCGGGGATCCTCTTTTTGGGCCCAACTTACACCATGCTTTTCAGCATCAGTAGTCATGCTTCTAAATTTGAAGATAGAGAAATTTCTACCATTTAACCCAACCCTTTCCTGTGAATATAACACAGGGGCGGATAGCCCATTTTCAAACTTAATAAGAAGAAAAGTAATGAACATGAAAGGCCACGTGAAAAGTAAAATAATCAGTGCAATCATACTGTTAAATGCCCAGTATGAAAAATTCCTAAGTCTATTAGTCGATTGGTTACTGTTGAATAAAACCCAAGTTGGGTTGAGGTAGCTAACTGCTATTTGACCCGTTTCACGCTCTACGAAATCTATAATATCAGTGATCTGAACACCATGTTGCTTGCAGAGAAATAATGCTTCAAAAGGAAGGTTTCCTCTGCGTTCATCAGCGGCGATGATGATTTCATCTATGTCTTTACTATTAACGAAAGATTCAAGTGGTAGCGTTAACTCAATAACTGGTTCTCTTTTCATTTCCGCTCGAGCATCGCCTTTCATTGGTACAAAGCCAACAAACTCTATACCCACACGATCAGAGGCTCTCCGCATGGTATTTTCAATAATACTTGCCCGTTGTCCAGCTCCTAGCACCAGAATACGTTTTTTAGATATCTGATTTAGTTTGGTTTTTTTTAAGACAAATCGAAATAAGCATAGAGAAATAAAAACAATCGATGGTATCAAGCCATTGAATATGAGGAACAAATTAACAGTCGAAGTGACATGGTAAAAGACAGATGAAATGATGTATGAGAGTGCAAGGGCAACGAGTAAACGAACGATAACGCCACGATATGTTTCTCTTAGTTTTTCATTGTATAGACCTACAGCAAGTATAGATAGCTGCAAAGAGACCGAAAAGGTTATGAAGGCTATAAAAAATTTGAGGTCTGATTGGTCAAAAGTGAAAACTTTGAAATAGGATTCGGCAAGAAAAATCCCAAGAGCAAAAGATAGAAGTATCGCAATAAAGTCGAAAATAATGACAACAGAATTGTTAGGATTGAGTTCATGAAACCTAGAGCTAGCCATAGCCATCCTTGCACTGCATTTATAAACACCTAATCACAGGCTAGACCAGTGAGAAAAATTTGCTGCATATAATTTTCTTGCACAGCAAAAAAATCATATATAGTTAATATAGTCTATGAATAACAGCATGCTAGTGTCATTAGCATCTGAGAAGAACCATCAAAAAAATGTGGTAAAGGATGAGAGTCATAGGGAGCCTAAGGATGACATTAAAAATAGGTGGAAAACAGTATCAGTCCAGTAAAAAAAACCAAAATATAATCAGGTTGTTTTTAGCCTGTTTTTTGGTGATTTCTTCTGGGTGCGCTACAAATGATTTACCGAAATTACCGTCAGCTACGGTACATCCCTCATTAACTAAAGACATAAATAACTATTCTTATTTGATAGGCCCTGGCGATTCATTAGATATATTTGTATGGAGAAATCCTGAAGCATCAGGAACTTATACTGTAAGACCTGATGGTAAGATAAATACAGCACTAGTTGATGACCTTGCTGCATCAGGTAAGACACCTACCGAACTAGCAAGGGAAGTTGAGCAAGTTCTTAAAACCTATATTAAGGAACCAGTTGTATCTATATCTGTTGGTAATTTTGTGGGCCCGTATAGTGAACAAGTTCGAGTACTAGGTGAGGCTGTTGAGCCTCAAGCAATAAACTATAAAGAAAACATGACCTTGTTCGATGTAATGATAGAGGTTGGTGGCTTAACTGAATACGCGGATGGTAATAATTCAAGGTTGATTCGCGTTATAAACAATCAGCAGAAACAATTCGGTATCAGAATGGACGATTTACTTACAGATGGGGATATCCAAGCAAATGTAGACATCTTACCCGGTGACATCATCATAATTCCTGAAGCATGGTTTTAGTCAAGGAAGTAACTGCGATGCAAGAGTTATTAGAAAATATTCTTAATTACCTACGCGGTATTTGGCTAAAGCGTAGGTATATACTAATCATTAGCTGGATAGTATGTCCAATAGGGTGGATTGCAGTAACGATGATGCCCGATCAGTACACATCGAATGCGAGAGTATACGCAGATACGCGTTCAATTCTTCAACCATTATTGAGTGGTCTAGCAATTCAAACTGATCCAACGCAAGAATTAAATTTAATGGCTAAAACGCTGTTAAATAGGAATAACCTCGAAAAAATTGCCCGGGAGACTGACTCTGATATCATCGCTAAGACAAAAGATGAATATAATCAGGCTATTGCTGATCTAAAATCAAATATTAATATTGGATCTACAAATAGAGAGAACCTGTATAAGATAAGTTATTCAGGTGATGACCCTGAATACGCTAAATCAGTTGTGCAAGCTGCTCTGAATGTTTTTGTTGAAAATGTGCTTGGAGATAAAAGGCTAGATACTGAGCAAGCAAGGCAAATTATTACAAGTCAGATTGAAGATTATGAAGCTCGTTTGATTGATGCTGAAAGGAAATTAGCAGATTTCAAACGAGAGTACACAGGGTTCATGCCAGGAGCTGATTCAAGTTATTACAATCAACTTGAAAGTCAAAAAACTCAGCTAGAGGATGCAGAATTTGCTTTGAATGAGGCAAGGACGAGAATGGCTTCTGCAAAATCTCAATTAGCTAGAGAAAAAGAGTACGCATTAAACCATATTTCTGCTGTACGAACAGAATATGATGAAAGAATCGACTCACTGCAATTGAGGTTAGACGACTTAACATTTAGATTTACTGAAAAACACCCCGACATAATAGAAACTAGGCGTCAACTTAATGAATTAAAACAGCTAAAAAGTAGAACGTTGGCCAATATGTCTGTAAATGATTCACTCGTAAACTATCCTGTTTATCAGGAACTTAAAGTTACGATAAATCAACTAGAAAACGAAATAGCAACTTTGGAGGTAAGGATTGACCGTCATAATACAAAAATGGTTGAATTAAAGAATAAATTAGATATGGTTCCTGATGTTGAGGCAAAACTAATTTCTCTTACCCGAAGCTATGATGTTACAAAAGGAAAATATAATCAATTATTATCACGACGAGAAAGTGCTTTAATATCTGAAAGTGTTGGTGCCTCCTCTGAAGATATTAAATTTCGAGTTATAGATCCTCCAAATCTGCCAAGTTCTGCATCTGGTCCAAACCGACCTCTTTTACTTGTAGCGGTGTTAGTTGTTGGTATTGGTAGTGGTATAGGTGTATCGTTTCTAGTGAGCCAATTAATGCCTGTGGTTTCTTCGACGAATCAGTTGTATCGAATAACTGGAGTCCCTGTCTTTGGGGTGGTTTCTGCTACAGAAGAGTCTGGCCTGTTAACCAAAGAGAAAAGGAAGAAGCTTAGTTTTGTTATATTAAATATCTTGCTTGTTGTTGCGTTTATGGGGGCCGTAATGGTCAATAAAAACCCTGCGTTACAGCAATTTATTAAATAGAGCGGGGTTTTTTTTATGAGCACTATTGAACAAGCAATGAGCAAGTTAAATAACGAAAAAAAGCTCAATAAGTCAATACAGAATGTCGGCAAAAAAGAAAAAATCGCTGTTAAACAATCAGTTACTCATGAAAAAGTAATTGATAATAAGGTTCTTTTAATAGATGAACAGCATTTACAAAACCTTGGTATGGTGGGGGGGGAACTCAACCATCAAAACAAAAAAATTAATGATGAATACAGAGCTATAAAGCATAAAATTGTTAATAATGCTTTCGGTCCATTATCAAAGATTAATACAAATAGTAATTTGATTATGGTCTCAAGCGCTAACCCTAACGAAGGGAAAACATTCAATGCTATAAACTTAGCTCTCAGTTTGTCGCTTGAAAAAGATAAATCTGTTTTACTTGTGGATGCGGACGTTTTAAATCCAAGTGTATCTAAAACACTTAACATAGGTAAAATGCCAGGATTGATAGATTATCTTGTAAGTGATGATTTAGATGCTGGTGAAGTAATATACAATACTTCAAATCCTAATTTAAGATTAATGCCTGCCGGGACATCACATCATTTGAGCTATGAACTCTTAGCAAGTGACAAAATGTTTACCTTAGCGCAAGAGTTAGCGAATCGATATAGCGACAGGATTGTCATATTTGATTGTCCTCCTCTGCTGGGAGTTATCGAAACAATCTCTCTATCAAAACTTGTTGGACAGATTGTTGTTGTTGTCGAGCAAGAAAAAACGAAAATTGCTGATATAAAACAAGCTGTAGCACAACTTGATAAAGAAATTGCCATTGGCTTTATAGTAAATAA
Organism: Photobacterium sp. BZF1; assembly: GCF_014349205.1. Taxonomy (NCBI): domain Bacteria; kingdom Pseudomonadati; phylum Pseudomonadota; class Gammaproteobacteria; order Vibrionales; family Vibrionaceae; genus Photobacterium; species Photobacterium sp. BZF1. The sequence goes on along the minus strand of NZ_JACSOF010000093.1, from coordinate 13,880 downwards.
AGCTGTACATAAAGTATTTGGTCAGTATGGATATGGCTATGGTTACGGTTATGGGGAAAAAAACCAGTAAACATAACTTTTGCATTATAGGCGCTACCTTTATCGTTAATGCTAACGTTGTAGCCGCAGAAGTTGAGATCAATCCTGTCACATCGGGAAGGCTTACTTTTACAGATAATCGTGATCTAACACCAAGCAATAAAAAAAGTGAAATTGTTGGGACTATATCTGCAGGGGTGGCTATTGATGCAGCAGGAAACGAAGGAAATTTAACTTTTAATTACGAAGCAAATCAAACGATCCATTCATCTGACTCAGATCGAAATGAATTGTATAATGAATTAGCTTTATCGGCTGATAAATCAATTTTGGATACGAATCTTACTGTTGACGCGCAAGCTGGTATTACTAATATATCTAGATCTATCGAAGATAATGCTAATTCAGATTTCATCACTGGTGATACTATTGAAACCAAACAATTTGGAGCAGGAGTATCTTATCAGAGTAACCCGAGCGGTTATATTAATTTATATAGTAGAGTAGATGGACAGATCACTTCGAATGAAGATGACATTGGTGATTTTTATAGCTATGGCGCTAGTCTTATTTTAAGTGATGGAAGTAAAATAAAAAATTACTTTTGGTTAGTTGATTATACGTTTAATGAGAATATATCAAATAATACTAGTGATAGTAATAACTCTCATGTATTAACACAAGAATTAGGTTTACAACCTATCAATGGTCTAAGTCCTTTTGTCAGATTTTATTACGAAGAATATAATGGAATTAATGAAAATGATAGCGGAAAGTTCGGCAGTTGGGGACCAGCACTCCGCTATTATTGGCATGAAAGATCTTATATTGAAGTCAGCCGTGAAATTTCAATTTACTCTAATGATGAAGACTATTGGCGTGGGGCTTTGAGATTAAACCCTACACCTAGAACACTTTTAACCTTCGAATATTCAAAAAGATTTTTTGGTGATGCATATGATTTTACATTGTCACATCAGAATAGAAAAGTAACAAATACAATTAGCTACACTGAAGAACCTTCTAGTTTTGATAGACGGTTTTTTGTTGATGGAGAAAATATTGAAGAGTTAAGATTAACAAGAAATTTGAGTTGGGAGTCAAACTTATTGCTGAGACGGTCTTCTTTGAACCTGGTAATAAGAGGGCAAGAAAGAGAATCTATATCTGATCAATCAAATACACAGGATGATCGTACATATGGATTTGTTATATCTGGTCGGCATAACCTTTCCAGGAAGTCATCAACAAACTTGAGTTTTCAATATGACAAGTATGAGTTTGATAGTTCCGAACAGGATAAACAAACGGATTACTATAGAACTTTGGAATTAGGATACGATTATAGAATCTATGAAGATGTTTCAATGATTTTTTCAGTTCAGCACACTGATCGCTCTTCATCTAATTCAGAACGATCTTACGATGAGAACCGTGCCAACATAGAAGTAAGGATGAAAATTTAAACATGTATGAATCATATTTTAACTTTACTGAAAAGCCATTTAAACTTAGTCCTGAACCAAAGTTTTTCTTTGAAACACCTCATCATAAAAAAGCAGTGTCATACTTAAAATATGGCCTGTCGTTAGGAGAAGGCTTCATAGTTATTACTGGTCCTATCGGAACCGGTAAAACAACTATTGCAAAGAATTTGATTTCTTCTTTAGATGAATCTTTTACAGCAATACAGATAGTAACAACAAAATTATCTCCTGAAGAATTAGTAGGAGTTGTTGCTTGTCAATTTGGTATTGAAACAGAGGGATTAGACAAAGCCCTTATCTTGAAAAGAATTGAAAAGCATCTAATTTCTCTCTACAACAGTGGTAAACGGGCTATATTGATTATCGATGAAGCACAAAATTTGCCTTCTGAATCTGTAGAAGAGTTGCGAATGTTATCAAATTTTAATATTGATGACAGGCCATTAATACAAAGCTTCTTGCTAGGTCAAGAAGAGCTTAAGACTATTATCAGCCTACCTCAAATGGAACAGTTTAGACAACGAATCATTGCATCTTGCCATCTAAGACCTTTGAATAATGACGAAACGCAATCTTACATTACTCATCGCTTGGAGAAAGTTGGTTGGGAAGGTATACCAAGTATTCATGTAGATTCATTTAAATTAATTTGTAAACATACAAATGGCGTGCCTCGTAAGATTAATATCTTTATGGACAGGCTTTTTTTATATGCATTTATGAGTGAACTGGAGTCTATCAGTGTAAAAGATGTAGGCGAAGTAATTGATGAAATGAATACTGAAATTTCGGGTGATTTACAAACGACAAACCAGTTAAGCAAACCAATGAATGAGGTAGAGTCTTTAAGCGATAGAGATCGATCCGAAGATATTGATTTTATCAAAAATCAATCACTAAGGAAAACAATAGTTGATGTTTCACTAATACTAGATGGGGTAATAAAAGCTAAAACAAAGACAATTCATAATCTCGATAAGATAATTGCTGATAAAAGAAAACAAATTAGTGAAAATACGATTGAAACAAACGACAAGAAATTAGAGAAAAGATCATGGGTAAAGCTTCTTATGAAAGAACGTGAGATTTAATTTTGGAAAGCAAGCTCATTAAAAAAATTAGCAAGAATAAAAAATGGATATTTTTTATATCATTTTTAGCTTTTGTTATTTATTTAATTAGCAGAGTTTTTTCTAATGTTCCATTAGTACAAAAAGTATCGATAGAGCCTGCTGAAGTTAAGAATGCCTCAGAACACTATCATTATGTTCATCACCAATTATTTAGTTATAACCCAGATGTTGACATCACTTTGACTGGACAAGATATTGATGAAGTTTTCAAAGCTTTATCATTTGTCACACCAAGAATGAATAGTAATGTTACGTTAACTAGTTATGGCGCTGTTTTGAATGGTACATTAGATGTCAGTAATAGGTTTGTTACTAGCTATTTGAATTTTTCATGTTTGTTTATTACAAACGATAAAAACTCATTGGACTCTTGCCGTATAGGCTCATTATCTATACCAGGACATTATATAAAGAGTACTGTAAGTTTTCTTTTAAAAGTGTTCTTTGATGATAATGTAAACGATGTGTTTAATCAACTAATGAGCAATATTGAAATTTCTAAAAACAAAGTTGAACTTAAGGCGACTAAAAAGATTAATTTGAAAGAAGAAGTGAAAGTCGGCCTTAAAGATATTGCCAGTATTTATAAGTCTATTAGGGATAACAAAAGCTATAATTTTGAACCGTCTGTAATAGAAGAATATGTGAAACATATTGTATCAAGTGATAAATTACTAGATAAAAAGGATGCATCACTATCAGAAGTCTTCGAGGTGGCATTTAATTTTTCCGCAACGCGGAGTAAAAAAGGCAGTGCAGATGAAGAGAATGAGAATGCTCTTTGGGCCGTTGCAATTGCTTTTGGAAATCCAAGATTTGCTGAAGTAATTAATGTAAACACCAAGAAATTAGGCTTGTTACTAGAAAATAATTCTGTTGGTAATATTGTTTTAAGTGGAAGAGGTGACTTAGCACTTCACTTTTTATATTCGGCAGTAATAGAACGCATCAGTAGTGTTGCGGTAAGTCTTAACATTGGAGAAATGAAGGAGCTTTTTGATGCAAATGAGAAAGGGTCAGGATTCGATTTCTCCGATTTAATTGCAGGGATTGCAGGGGCAAAATTTGGAAACTTCATTTCTAGTAATGAGAAAAATGCGCTTATATCTCAAGAAATGTTATCGAATAGAGCGACAGAGAGCATTTTTTTTCCTGATGTTAGCCATTACCCCCGTTCAATTGACTATATAAGCTTCAAGCAATATATCGGTTCAACTGAAAGTAAAAAGTATCTTAAGTTACTTGATGAAGCTGAAAGTCATGTTTCAAATTTGCCGTTATATAGTTCTCAATTAGCTGTAGTTAAAGTTGGGAATTCTGAAGTTCTAGAAGATTCAACAGGTCAGTTTGTTCACTCACTACCATGGATTAATGACGGTATATGGTTATCTACTGATACGCATATCCACACCAAATATTCTGATGGAAGTCATTCCATTGATGAGGTTTCAGAGCAAGCAATGAGATTTGGCTGCGATGTTATTGCCATTACAGATCATGCAGATGGTGATTTAGATGCTGGTAGCCTAGATTACTTTTTAGAGATAGAGTCTATAAATGATCTTACCCCAGAACTTCTCATTATATCTGGTATCGAATGGAATCTTCCCCCTTACAATGGACGTGAACATGCCACTATTCTTTTCCCTGAAGGTGAAGATACTTCTTTTGTAGCTAGTCGATTCAGAGAGAAATTTGATGATTTTAATAATTCGAAGAATCCATTTTTAACCGTTCAAGATGGTCTTAAATGGTTAGAAAGTCGTTTTGTAAATTATTCTGAAATGCCAGTTGTGTTTTATAATCATCCAAGTCGTAAGGTCGATCATGTATCAGAAGTTCATGCAAATCTAGAAAAATGGAGTTATGAGAATAATGTATTAATAGGTTTTTCTGGTGCCCCAGGGCATCAAAGGATGCCAGCTGGTAGGATGGGAGCGTATCATCACAAGGTAAAAACAGTTAATCGATGGGATCCAACTGTCTCAATTGTTGGAGGTGTTTGGGACAAACTACTGAGTAATAATGTTTTGATTTGGGGGGCGAGAGCACCTTCAGACTTTCATGGAGAACTTGGTGACTTTTGGCCTTGCCAATTTTCTGAGACAAAAGTCTTTGCAAAGAACAATTCTATAAATGCTGTTTTAGAGGCTTTCAGGAAAGGCTCTTTTTATGCTAGTCACGGTAAAATTATTAAATCTCTTTCGTTTACTATCGATAGCCAAAAATTACCTAGACAGGCTCACATGGGGGAAGTTATCACAATACCTACAGAGACTAGTATAGGCGTTAACCTAAATGTTGTATTAAATAGTAAGAACTGGAAAGGTAAACCATCTAAATTAGATGAAGTAGAAATGATAATTACATCACAGGGTAAAACAAATTCTAAAATATTTAATGCATTTGAATATATCGATAATAATGTATTGAACGTTACTCTCTCTAATGTGGTTATTAAGGATGATACTATCATTAGGTGGCGAGGAAGAACTTTGCAAAAAATTAATGGAGATTATATGTTTTATACAAATCCTATTATTATTAAAGTAAGCAATTAGATTTAGTAACACCAAAAGGATAAGGTCATGAGCAAGAATCAAATTGTAATATGTTGTGGCAACTCATTAGGACTGGAAAATGATGCAACAGTCTTATCTTCAATCCTTTTGGATAATATTATGAGTGTCGATATTACTGTGATTAAGGGGAGAGACAGTAAATTTACAAAAATTATTCAGATATTAAAAGCTTTAAAATGCAGAGTGATTGGGAAAAGAGTTTTATTTGTCCACTTAGAGGATTTACAATATCGATTATTGTGGTTCACAAATGATCATTACTTAATTCCAAATCAAGAATGGTTTAGATCAAAATCAGAACTTTTTTTAAACAAGGATAAGAGAATTAAATTATTATGCAAGACACATCATGCGCTCGAAATGTTTAAGGATTACAAAGAACGATCAAATTATATAGGGTTTATATCACCTGATCGTTATGAAAGTAAGATATCTAAGGATTATAATAAATTTCTTCATGTAGTAGGAAAAAGTGACAAGAAAGGGACGGATAGGCTTATTAATGTTTGGTCAAATAACCCTGAATGGCCAACTCTAACGATTATTTCAAAGATTAAAGAACATAGTCATAAATGTAGAGAGCTTAATAATGTTCGAGTTATATCAACTCATCTTTCAGAAGATGAGCTTAAACAAGAGATGAATTTACATGGTGTTCATATTTGTCCTTCCGAGATTGAAGGATTCGGTTTAAATATAGTTGAAGGTCTTGGGGTTGGTTCAATTGTCATAACTACTGATGCGCCACCTATGAATGAAATCATTACGTCAGATGTTGGCTTACTAGTTGATTGTGATGAGGCATATAAACAGTATAGAGGGGTGGGTTATACGATCAAAGAAAGTAGCTTAGAGCAATCTATTTTGAAAGTACTATCATTATCTGATGAGCAATGTCAAATTTATTCTCATAACAGCCGTAGCAGGTATGAAAATCTAGCTAGAAGTTTTGAAATGAATACTGTGAAAATTTTTCGTCAAGAATTTAACTCGTAATTACAGTGGTTAAATCGTTAGTAAGGGATCTATATCAAGGTGATTTCAGTCTGAAATATAAACTAAAATTTACTATAAATCAGTTGCTTAGCATTTGTTTTGAGTGGTGAGACCTTGTGTTCATTGATACTGTTAATTTTAGTAGGTTCTATCCCTTATCAACATGCCTCTAGTTTTAAGTTATTTACTATATTTTTCACAGTTAACAAGCTTTTTACTTCTCCCCGATATTTACTACACTTATAAATACGTGATAAGAAGGATGCTTATTGTGGAAGATTATATTGGACATATTGGATACTTTCTGACTGCACTTTTGTATCTTCTATTGTTTTTTTTATTACTAACAACAAATTCTACTAATCCTCAAAGATATTTATTAATATACACTTCTGCTTTAAGTTTTTTATGGTCTTCTGCATTTGTCATTCAAGAATTTTATCCATTTTCAATGGGATATTTTTTCGCATTTGAAACTGCAAAAAATATAGCATGGTTATTATTAATATTTAGCACAATTAACAGAACAAAAATGATGTCAAGTTTTGTTTTTGTCGGTAGGGAATTAAAAATATTTTTGATGATAATATTATCTCTTTCTTTTATTGATATTTTTATATATAAGTATTTTGCATCCTTGTCACTCCTTTTCTTATATCACCTAGTTCAATCTTTATTTGCTTTATGGTTAGTAGAGCAATTATACAGACAAACGGACAAAAAAGATAAATGGAGAATTAAACCACTTTGTATCGGTCTTGGGTTGATTTTCTGTTATGATTTTGCATTATATTCAGACGCTTTATTAGTTAATCAATTAGAATCATATTTCTTATATGGAAGGGGATGGGTTTCTATTTTTTCTGTCCCACTTATTATTTTATCCGCTCGTAGGGTTAAAGATTGGTCAACTAGAATTTTTATTTCTAGAGAGGTACTATATCATAGTACTTTACTTATAGTATCGGGTTCTTATTTGCTCGCTATGGCTTCAGTAGGATATTTATTTAAGTATATTGGTAGCGCTTGGACAGAAGTTATACAATATGTTTTCTTTTCATTAAGTGGAGTTGTTTTAGCGAGTCTTTTTTTATCTGACAACTTTAGAAGCAAGATCAAGGTTTTAATAAGTAAACACTTCTATGCAAACAAGTATGAATATAGGTCAGAGTGGCTTAATTTTGTTTCAGTTCTTGAAGATAAAGATAAATCACCATTCGATATATCATTAGAAGCAATGATGAAGCCATTCAATTGCGAATATGGTGCTTATGCTGTGTTTGAAAATAACAGATTTACAACTATGTCTGCATTTAACATTGATACAAGCGAAATCGACAAAGTATTAAATGAAATCGGAAAAAAGGTTATTGATCATAAGTGGATTGCTGATGTTAATGAACTTATTAATTCACCAAAGAAATCACCTTTTGTTTGTGACAATAAAAATCTTAGCGAAGTAAAAAATATTAAATATGCTATACCGGTTATAACAGCAAGTGGACATAAAGGTATCTGCCTGTTGTCTACGATTCCGGGTAGAAAAGCTCTTGACTGGGAAGATAGAGATTTGATGTGGGCATTAAGCAAGCAATTGTCAGTCTATCTGAACTTGCATTACTCAAATATCAAATTAGCTGAGAGCAAACAATTTGATGCTTTTAACCAGATGTCAACTTTTTTGGTTCATGATTTAAAAAATGTTTTAGCTCAACTCGAATTACTTGAGAAAAACAGTAAATTACATAAAAATAATCCAGAATTTATAGATGATGCATTTATTACAATTTCGTCTGCCACATCGAGGTTGAATAAAGTAGTAAGTCATTTGAAGAGCAAAACTATCACAACTGACAATCTTGAAAATATTGATATCAACAAAGTTATTGCTGACGCTTGTACCGAGCGGTCCATTAGTTTACCTGAGCCGGACCTTTCAGTTGGCTTTGAAGAGAGCGTTTTAGTTAAAACTAACAGAGAAAGGTTAAAAAATGTATTCATACATTTGATTCAAAATGCCCAAGATGCAACTGATCCTTCGGGTTATGTAAAAGTAACAAGGATTAAGAAAAAAGGATTTTACGGCGTTAGTATTGAAGATAATGGCGTAGGAATGAGTAAAGAGTTCATAAATGACCGTCTTTTTAAGCCTTTCTACACAACCAAAGGGAATGCTGGTATGGGGGTTGGAGCTTATGACGCAAAAAAAATGATTGAACAAATGAACGGGTATATAGAAGTATTTTCTATTAAAGGTAAAGGATCACGCTTTAACATTTATATTCCTACTAGCTAAAAATTATTACTATAATTATATAATAAAAAAGTGCTATCTATAGACTTAAGGCGTGATCAATGGATAAATTGTTAGTAATTGAAGATGATGTTGGATTGCAAAAACAGCTTAAATGGTCTTTATCTGGATATGAGACAGTTTTTGCTCATGATAGAAATTCGGCCATTTCATCATTCAGGCGTTTTGAACCGAGTGTTGTTACGTTAGATCTAGGCTTACCTCCTGATGAAGCAAATGCTAGTGAAGGCTTAGCAACTCTTACAGAACTCTTGTCGTTGAATCCAAACTGTAAAGTTATCGTAATCACTGGGAACGAAGATAGAAAAAATGCTCTTGAAGCCATTAAGTCTGGTGCTTTTGACTATTACCATAAACCAATTGATGATGATGTTCTATCAATAATCATAGAGAGAGCTTTTTTCTTATCCAAGCTAGAGCATGAAAATTTAGATACTGATAACTCTCACTTTGAAGGTTCTCCCATAATTGGTACATGCAGTAAGATACAGAAAGTCAAATCAATGATTAGCCGTGTTGCGCCTACAGAGATGACTACGCTTTTGCTTGGCGAAAGCGGTACTGGTAAAGAAGTACTAGCTAGAGAGATACACAATTTAAGTGAGCGTAATAAAGAACCTTTTATCGCAATAAATTGTGCTTCTATCCCCGAGAATTTGTTAGAAAGTGAGCTTTTTGGCTATGAAAAAGGGGCTTTTACTGGAGCGCAAAAAACAACACTCGGAAAAATTGAATGTGCCAACGGGGGGACCCTTTTCTTAGACGAAATTGGTGATATGCCCTATGGTCTACAGGCCAAGATACTGCGTTTTTTACAAGAGAAAAGCATAGAGAGAGTTGGGGGAAGAAAAGAAATTCCTATTGATGTAAAAGTTGTATGTGCTACACATCAGAACCTTCACGAGATGGTTCTTGAGAAGTCTTTTAGAGAAGATCTATTTTACAGAATAAGTGAAATCATTATTGACATACCACCTCTGCGAGACCGTGAAGAAGATGTTTTATTGCTCAGTCGGCACTTCCTCAAAGAGTACAGTGAAAAGATGTCTAAAAAAATGACAGGGTTTACTGATGATGCGATGAAAAGTTTATTAAGTCATAAATGGCCAGGCAATATTAGAGAGCTACAAAACAAAATTAAATCCGCTGTAGTCATGTCTGATGGTATCTTATTGAATTCAAATGATTTAGGAATTGGCCAAGGCAATGAGATTGAGCACTTACCACTTAATTTGAGAGAGGTAAGGGAGACCGCTGAAAAAGAGGCGGTCGTTAGAGCCCTTAGCCTTTGTGACGGCAATATTTCATCAACAGCAGAGTCATTAGGGGTTACAAGGCCGACACTCTATACGCTATTAGAAAAGTTCAAAATAAAAAAAACGTAAAAATTATACAAATTCTATGTTTGGACTAAAATTGTACTAACTGATCATAAATAATTGCAATTAAACATTCTGGTGATGTTATGGAAAGCACAAAGCTTAAAAAGCGTAACGAAGACAATACTCAGCCTGACAGTATAAAGGGCAAGGGTTCTTCACGTTTTTCAAGGCGCAGATTCCTTCAAACTACCACTATTGCTACACCTCTTCTTCTTTCTGTGAAGAGTCCGGCTGCTTGGGGAGGGGGAGGAAATCTGAAAAATTGTAGTATTACTGAGATGTTATCAGGAAATGCATCCCATCCACATAGTTGTCAAGTAGATGCCAAGTCACCACGATATTGGAGAAAAGTGTTTAAGTCTCAAGATGGTGAAGATTTATATGTCGTTCAAGATGTTTTAAATCAGCGTGGTGTTTTTTCTGACTCCCAATTTAATTTGAATTTTTTAAGCACTCTTTCGAGTCCACAATCTATCGTTGGATCTGATTGGGAGTACCAATTATCATCGACGCTACCTGATAATCCCACATACTTAAATGCTTTAAAAAACAATACTAGTTATAGCATCATATTGACTTTTGATAATGGTGTTGATCAGCCGTTTGACATAGATTTAACTAAAGAAGGTGTTGATGATTTCCACCAAGTTGTTGTTGCGGGATATTTAAATAGTTTATTTCATCCGTCGATTATAACTTACGTACTATCACCTGAACAAGTAAAACAATCTGTTATTATGGCTATCCTTGAAAGTGCAAAAATTATTATTAATAGTGTTGAAAATGGTGAGGATCCTGCAGCAAGTAATTTCTTTGACTATAGTACTAGCCCGATGTTGAATCTTAGGAATTTTCTCCATACATGGTGATGTATTTTGAAAGATTTAACGATAGAAAGTTTAGTACTTAACTTTGATTTGGATTGTTGCAGTTTTATTTCTGACGATAAAGCTGTAATTTTTAGTCCATTTACATGTGAATCGCTTCTTTGTGATAAATCTGTTTACGATTTATTGAAATTTTTATCTGAAGAAAATAAAAATGATTATTTTGTTTCAATTCCAGAAGCTAAATCTGAAGTACTTGATAAGTTGCTTTCGATGAGAATTATTAAACTCAAGGAGTGAGTTTATGATCAGAAAAAAAGTGTGTATATCATTTGGAAGTTTTATTTTTGAAATTGAAACAAACATTAAGGCTGTTTATGATTATCTGAAATACCATTACAATGACACGATTTTATCTAATGGAAATGAATGTTTAGTTGACTATCGTGTCTCAATAAAGCATGGTTCTTTTCTACGTAGATTTTATAAGCCACAAGCTGTTTTTACACTTGATTCGAAGCAACCATTCAAACCATTGCCACTCAGCCAAGCACATGCAATGCTCGAATGGGGCATGAACTGGGTTATATCAACACATGCTCATCAATATTTAATTATTCATGCTGCAGCATTAGAGAAAAATGGTAAAGGTCTTATAATCTCTGCTCCTTCGGGTTCGGGAAAAAGTACACTGTGTGCTTATTTGGTTTCTCAGGGTTGGCGTTTGCTATCTGATGAACTTGCATTAATTCATACTGAATCCTCTTTAATGCACGGTCTTTCTAGGCCAATCAATTTAAAAAATAAATCAATCGATATAATGAAGGATTATTTTGAAATTGACTCTTTTAGTAATGTAGCAGAGGACACACATAAGGGAACAGTTTGTTTAGTTAGGCCTCCTTCTAAGAGTATTAAAAATTCTCATATTCCAGTTAAACCGCATACTATTGTCTTCGTTAAACATTGTGCTGATGAAAAAATGTATATTGAAACTGTAAATAAATCTATAGCACTCACTGAAATAATTAATAACAGTTTTAACTTTGGTTTTCTTAACCAACAAGGTTTTACTTGCGCAAAAAAATTAGTTCAATCATGTGAAAGTTATTATATTGAGTACAGTGACTTAAAGTTATGTGAGTTAGAGTTGGCTAAAGTTATTGATGGCGAGGTGATATGTGATGAAGCTAGTTGATGTTTTAGCATCCCCAATAGTACTTGATAAGTTAACTCTAAGTGAGTTATCAAGTATTTTATCAGAAGCTAGGTATCATAATATGGTATCGCAACTTTATTACCTATCAAAGTCTTATAATATCTACAACTCTCTTCCAGAAAAATTTCAACAACATCTTTATTCTTCTTTTTTAATTTATGACAACCAAAGGAAAAAGTTCCAATCAGAAGTAAATAGTATCGAAGAAACATTAACCCCTTTGGGTATAGAGCTAATATATTTGAAAGGTGGTGCTTACCATTTACAGGATATTACGATGCTTAAAGGTAGGTTAATGAGTGATCTAGATATTCTTGTACGTGAAGATGCGCTTATAAAAGCTGAACAGCAATTAAAGCGCAATGGTTGGGTAAGTGTTGAAGTCAGTGATTATGATGATAATTTTTACCGAAATTGGTCACATGAAATCCCACCGTTAAAAAATTTTTTGAGCCAGGTAGAATTAGACTTACATTTCAATATCTTACCTAAGACTATAAAAGAATCTCCGGGAAGTAATATTCTGTTTAAACAATCAGTACCAATAGAAAAAAATCCTATGATTAGGACGTTAACTCCTGCTGCAATGATTGTTCATAGTTCTATACACCTGTTTCATGAAAGTGAGTTTTATAAAGGCACAAGGGACCTTTATGATCTGGTCTTGCTAATACAATCTTTTGAACATGAAGAAGATTTTTGGGGGGCAATAATTAGATTACAACAAGAAATTGGTAATGGTGTTTCAGTTTACTATGCTTTGCGCTATTGTAATAAAATATACAAGTTAGAAACACCTGATTATGTGAAGGACTTTTATGACAACTTTAAACCTGATCCTTTAACTTTGCTGATTCTTGACTATTGCTTTACTCAAGTATTTACGAATCATTATCCAATACATCGTGGTTTTTTTCATAAGGTATGTGAGTTAATTCTCTATTCACGTGGTCATTTAAAACGTATGCCTTTAAAACTTCTAGTTCCACATTTTATAAAGAAAACAACTCTATTTTTTAAAGGTAAACAAGAGAGTAAAGGTATGATTTAACTTGTAGTACATTTTCATTATTGCATCCAACCAGTTATAGGTGATTCCACGTTATAATCGTATATAAAAATTATTTGGGAAACAGCCCAAGGTAACCTGTTCAATGAAGTGGTAAGTGAAACCCGTTCCGCGAAATACGAAGTGGTCGTTGCAACGACCACTAATAAACCCCGCAAGAAAGGTATGTCACTTCCCAAGGCGTTGTTGCGTAAAAGTATTATCCACTACTAGGTTTAAGACGAGAAACGATGCGTACTGTCTTCATGAACTATACAAATAGCAGTGATGAGTTGAAGTTCATCTCGGCAAGTACTGAGGGGGCTGGAGTAAGTCTAACACAAGACAACTGCCACCAGTGTGAGAATCAAGCCGAAAGCGTCACTATCAGCCAAAAGCCTGCACTCGCTAGCCTAATCCCCAAGAGCTTCGCTACCGAAAGCCTGCTCCCCAACATCATCCTTGGCAAATACCAGTATGCACTGCCTCTTTACCGGCAGGAAACCCTGTTTAAACAATCCGGTATCGATCTATCCCGGACGACGATGGCACGCATGGGTCATGCAGGCCAGCAACACTTCACGCGACTTTACTAGGCATTACACGAACACTTACTTGCGCAGGTTGCTATCCAGGCGGATGAGACACCGCTGAATGTTCTCAAGGAAGATAAGCATGCTATATGTGGGCCTGCTGCTCCGGTGCTGACTCACCTTCCGCCACACTGGATGGCATGAAAAACATTGTCTTGTTCGACTATCAGAACAGTCGTGCGCGGACTTGACCGGCAGCTTTCCTTGGAAAGTACGGAGGCTATCTTTAAACTGATGGTTACCAAGCTTATGATGGTCTC
>NZ_JACSOF010000092.1:0-26684 GCF_014349205.1 Photobacterium sp. BZF1 | reverse complement strand
ATAAGGAACTGTCATGAAATACTTACTATCCGTATTTTTGCTTGCGGGTACCTTGCTTATCAGCGCATGCGATGATGATGACACTAGCGTGACCCAGCGCTCCGTTGGCGCAGACCAAATGGAACAATACATACCCTATCTCGAAGGCAAACGCGTCGGCCTGGTAGTCAACCCAACATCACGGCTTGCCGACGGTGAACACCTGATTGACAGCATGCTTGCCGAAGGCGTCAACGTAACCACCCTTTTTGCCCCAGAACATGGCCTACGGGGAGAGCAGGATGCCGGTGAGGAGGTTGAGGATGGGATCGATCCGGAAACTGGCCTGCCGGTCATTTCGCTCTATGGCGAACATAAAAAGCCAACACCAGAAGATTTGGAAAATATCGATGTCATGGTATTCGACATGCAAGATGTCGGGGTGCGCTTTTATACCTATATCAGCACGATGCAGTTGGTCATGGAGGCCGCAGCTGAAAATAGCCGCCAGGTGATGGTACTTGATCGCCCCAACCCCAATGGAAGCTATATTGCAGGACCTATCATGGAAGAAGAACACGCTTCTTTCGTGGGCATGGCGCCTATCCCGGTTGTCCACGGCCTGACCATCGGCGAGCTGGCGTTGATGATCAACGGAGAACGTTGGCTGAGCAATGGTGTTTTCCTTGCTGAAGCTGATCTACAAATTGTAGAGGTGCCTGACTACAACCACAGTATGCCTTATTCGCTCCCTATCGCCCCTTCACCTAACCTACAAACCGATGAATCAATCACTTACTACCCAACTTTGGGTCTGTTCGAGTCAACGACCATCAGTGTTGGACGCGGCACCGACACCCCATTTGAGGTGATCGGCTATCCTGATGAAAATCTCAAGATAAACTACGAATTCCAAATTGCTGATGATGATTCAGCTTGGCCGCAGCAAGGACAGTATGTCTATGGTGAAAGCTATCGCATTGCGCCACCTGTAAACAGCGAGTTTACCCTGGAGCCCTTCTACCGTTGGTATTGGAACATGCGTGATCTTGGTTATACCGATGAGGAAATTGTCGATCGTCCTGAGTGGTTAGCTCAGCTCATCGGAACGGAAACCGTGATGGAACAAATCCGTCTTGGCACACCATATCAAGATATAGAACAAAGCTGGCAGCCTGAACTTGAGGCGTTCCAGCAACTTCGTGATACTTACCGCTTATACCCAGACTAAATGGCAACAAAGCCGGACGAAAAGTCCGGCTTATCTCCGAAATGATAAACCCCTCTCATTTATCACTAAGATTCTTTACCCTCCCAGTAATCGAACTAAGCTTCATTAAAACAACAAGTTAAATTGAAGCTTAGAGGTCTGCCCAATGCACGACATACTGACTGTTAGCGTTACCGTCTTTATGGGGTTCTTCGCCATCATGAATCCTATCGCTAACACCGCTGTATTTATCGGCCTAACCAGTAACCAAACCCACCAGCAGCAAAAAGCAACGGCCTTCAAAGCCCTGTTTACTGCCTTCTGCATTGTTGCAGCTTTCAGTTTGCTCGGAAAAGGGATCTTCCAAGTTTTTGGGATCACCCTCCCCGCGCTGCGCATTTCGGGGGGTATCTTGGTGTTCTTGGTGGGTTACCACATGTTGCAAGGTAGCAGCTCTTCCATGCACAGTGAACAATCAGAGGGAGACAGCAAAAATCCCGCGCCAAGTGAAGGCCAGGACGTGGCGATATCCCCGCTCGCACTACCTATACTTGCAGGGCCCGGTACCATAGCAACAGCCATGAACTATTCAGCGGCTGGTGGTTTCTTAAGTATTGCTGTCACTATTTCAGCCTTTGCTTTATTGTGCCTAATCAGTTTGGTTTGCTTTATTTATGGCCAAAAACTGGTGAGCTTGCTTGGAGAGAACGGCATCAGTATTGTTACGCGACTGATGGGATTGATCCTTACCGTGATCGGCATGCAAATGGGCATCCAAGGAATACATGATGCAAGAGAATTACTTAATCAAGTACCTAAATAGCTTTATCGCACAAGCCTTGCCCTGTAATCGCTTTCCCTAATCAATGCACTTGAAATAGTGGCCAGGCGTTGTAGCAAAGTGCTTTTTGAACAAGCGGTTGAAGGCACTCAAACTAACGAACCCGACATCAAGCGCAACTGATGTCACTGATTGTCCGCTCGCAAGGCGTTTCAAGGCTTGAAATAACCTAACCTGATTTCGGTATTCGATAAACGACATGCCCATTTCCTGCCTAAATAAGCGACTTAGCGTGCGGCTACTAATATTCAAACTCTTTGACCAGTCGCTGAGTGATTGACTATCCGCTGGCTGGGCCATTATCGACTCACACACTCTAACAAGCCTCTTATCCTCAGCAAGCGGCAAGCTTAGCTCTGCTTGATCGGCGATCTTGAGTTGATCTAACAGCACGGCTACCAACCTTTCTTTCTCGCCAGTATTTCCTTGCTCAAACCGCCCAGTAGCCATATAAGCAATGATCTCGCCCAGTAAGCTCGAGACATTGACTACAGAACTGGTATTGGGGAGATTGATTGAGCAATGGGACTTGAGGTAAACATTCCTCATTTCAGCAAGCCCGTGCATTTCTACCCTGTGGCTAATCCCTGCTGGTATCCATACCGCCCTTTGCGGCGGGGTCACCCACAGGCTTTGCTCAGCCTCAACCACCATCACACCACTGCAGGCGTAGACTAACTGGCAATAATCATGGTTGTGCCAACCTATGGTATATCCATTCGGATAAGTTTTCGGCACGACCACAACAGGTATGTCCGCTTCTGGGAAAAAGATGTCGCGCTTCATCAACCTTGTGTCTCATATGGGCAATAAGTTGTCATGATACAGGCTATGAGACAAAGCAGGGCTCTGTAAACTGTTTTCTATCATTTAAAAGCTAGAAACCGAACTATGCACAAATACCATTTCCAGCTCATGAATTTAGGCCATGCGCTCAACCACTTTTTCATTCTGATTTTTCCAACGGCAATATTAGGGATTCAACAAGATTGGGGAATGTCTTACGACGAATTATTACGATTGGGTAGCTTGGGCATGCTCGCCTATGGTCTTGGGTCATTGCCAAGCGGTTGGTTGGGCGATCGCTGTTGCAAAAGAGCCATGATGCTACTCTTTTTCTTTGGCATGGGGATTGCCGCTATTTTTACCGCGCTCGCACAAACCCCGTTTCAGCTATCGATCGGGGTAATAGCTATCGGCCTGTTTGCTTCTATTTACCATCCCGTCGGCATTGCCTTGGTTTTCGCCACCACCGAAAAGACAGGCCGGGCAATTGCCGTCAATGGTCTGGCAGGTAATATTGGGCTTGCCTGCGCAGCGGCAGTGACAGCTTTCCTGACCCAAACCATTAACTGGCAATCATCTTTTATCATCCCGGGCATCCTTTGTGTACTCACCGGTATGGTTTATGGCAGAGTGTCAAAGGATGTGTCCTACCAACAGCAAAATAAGACACAACAAACATCGGTGAGCCAGAACCAACTTCTTCGCTTGCTGTTGGCGATTGCTATCATTGCCACATTCGGTGGACTCGTTTTTCAGACAATCACAGCTGCACTACCCAAGATCCTGCAAGACACCTTTACCCTGTCCCTCAGCCAAATTGGCTTACTCGCAACAGGCATTTTCACACTGGCAGCCTTTGCCCAACTGATAATTGGCGAGTTACTCGATCGCGTGCCAGCAAAGCTACTGCTATTTTGTGTGGTTGGCGGCCAGATTACCTTCCTGTTGCTGGCATCACTCACATCAGGCTGGACACTCGTATTTTGTTTGACCGGGCTTGTATTCAGCACTTATTCGCAGATTCCTATCAACGACTGGCTCATTGGCCAAAACACAACGGATAAATGGCGCTCAACCGTTTATGCCGTGAAGTATATGCTGAGCTTCACTACCGGTCCCATAGCCTACTGGTTGATTGCCTATAGCTATTCAACCCAAAGCGAGACTACTAGCCATTTCTCTTCCTTGTATTGGCTTTTAGCTGGTGTCATGTGCCTATCGGTGGCAGCAGTTGTATTCATGCCTGGCGAGAAAACGTTTACTGTAAAGCAAAGTACAAGAAGTGTTATTCCTAACCGCTAAGCACTAAAAAGCCGGACAATCGTCCGGCTTTATATTCAATGGCAAATTGAAAGCAGCTTACTGCATCAAATATAAGTCGCGGGTGTAACGCGCTTCAGCCGCATTAGTTTTAGAATAGCCACCGACCTTGGTATTCTTCAGCACAGAGCGCGTGTAGTGATACAGCGGAATAGCTGGCATCTCTTCTGAGAAAACCTGCTCGGCCTGCTGGTAATACTTGTTACGCTCGTCATTACTTGGCGATTGGATAGCTTTCGCCATCGCCTCGTCATAGGCATCACTCGACCAGCGTGAGTAGTTCATGCCTGTGCTTTCGAAATATGACAGGAACGTAGATGCTTCATTGTAATCCCCTACCCAGGCATATCGGGCAACGGTAAAGTCTTTCTGGCCCAGTTTCTGCAGGAAGGTCTTCCACTCTTGGTTAGCCAGATCAACCTTGGCTCCCAATGTTTTGTTCCACATTGATGACATAACAATAGCCAGCTTCTTGTGGGATTCAGACGTGTTGTAAACCAGTTCGAAAGAAAGCGGGTTGGATTTGTCATACCCAGCCTCTGCCAGCAACGCTTTGGCTTTCTGGTCACGCTCTTTCTGCTTCAACTCACCCCATGCTAGTTTCGGTGGTACAAACCCGTCAACTGAAGGCGGCGTGACACCATAGGCTGGCACCTGACCCTGCCCAAGGATCACTTTGGTGACAACGTCACGGTCTATCGCATATGCCAGCGCCTTGCGGACTCTCGGATCATCAAATGGCGCTTTGCTGACATTGAACAGGTAATAATAGGTACCCAGTGAAGGCATGGTCAGCAACTCGTCCGGACGCTGTTTTTTAATCGCATTATATTGCTCCAGCGGGAACGAAGAAGTGATGTGGATTTCACCGGTTCTAAAGCGGTTATATTCAGCCGTCATATCTGCGATAGGCAGGTATGTCACCTTGTTGATCACTGTTTTATCGTTGTTCCAGTATTGCGGGTTTCGCTCTAACACAATGCGTTCGTTGAGGGTCCAGTTCGCGAGTTTATAGGCGCTACTGGTGACAATATTTTCAGGTTTAGTCCACGCGTCACCGTGGGCTTCGATAGCTGGGCGGTAAACCGGAAAGGTCGACTCGTGGACCATCATCTTGACGAAATACGGAACGGGCTTATCGAGAGTGACTTGGAAGGTTTTATCATCAAGCGCTTTTACGCCAAGCTGATCGACCGGCAGTTTGCCTTCATTGATTTTATCGGCATTCAAAATATGTGCGGTGCTGTAATACCACGCATACGGCGCGCCCGTTTTGGGGTCTACCACCCGCTTGAAGCTGTATTCGAAATCGCTGGCGACGATCGGCTCACCGTTTGACCATTTAATGTCATCGCGCAGATGGAAAGTGAAGACTTTACCGTCCTCTGATTGCTCCCAATGAGTCGCTAAAGCAGGAGTGATTTCACCATCCGGGCTTTGAGTAACCAAGCCTTCGAACATATCAGCTATGACACGGGCGCTCGAGGTATCTGAAGAATAAGAAGGGTCTAACGTAGGGACTTCATCGCCATTACCACGCACTATCTCCTGTACCTTGGCTAACGACACATCGGCGGGAACATCTGCTGCCCAGATAGGGCTTGCCGTTAACATAGCGACAGCTGCGGCGATCACTGTTAGCTTACTTCCTTGCATAATCTATCCTTGTGATGTTTGTAATAAAAGGGTTAAACCGCTTTTAACATACACATATATTCACTTGGTTGATATGCTACCGCTCACAAAAAAGCCGGAGATAAACTCCGGCTTTTGAATCAATCTCATAACCATTTGCTGATTAGTTATCGTTCAAACGAATTCCATCACGTTCGATGACGATAAGGCCTTTCTTGTAAAGGCCGCCAATTGTCTTCTTGAACGTCGCTTTACTGGTACGGAATTCCTTGAAGATAGCATCTGGTGACGACTTGTCGCTCAATGGCACAAAACCGCCCTTGCGCTCAAGTGTTGTCAGGATTTTATCGGCCAAATCATCAACCTTTGCCTTACCCGCTTTTTGTAGCGATAGGTTAATTTTACCGTCTGGACGGATTTCTTTAATGTAGGCCTTCAGCTTCTTGCCAGGGAACAACTTACCGAAAGACTCGGTCCTGAACAGCAGGCCCCAGTGCTGCTCTTCGATCACGGCTTTGTAACCCAAGTCGGTCGTTTCGGCGATCTGAACCTGCACTTCCTGGCCCACTTTGTAGTTAGCCGGTGTTTTGTCCAAGAAGCGGTTGAATTTGGTAGAACCCACAATACGGCCTGATGCCTTGTCGGTGTAGACACGCACCATGATATCTTGGCCTTCTTCTAGGCGGCGGCGTTGCTCACTAAATGGAACGAGCAGATCTTTCTCCAGGCCCCAATCCACAAAAGCACCCACACCACATATACCCACAACACGTAACAGGGCAAAGTCACCCACTACAGCATAAGGCTGCTTGGTGGTGGCAATAATGTCATCTTCAGAGTCGAAATAAACAAAGACTTCCAGCTTATCCCCCAGCTCAGTGCCAGCAGGAACACAAGCTTTAGGCAATAGGATATTGCCAAAGTCTTCACCACCATCTAGGAATACGCCAAAATCTACCAGCTTGACGACTTCTAGCGTGTTGTATTGTCCAATTCTAATCATTCTTTCGACACTCTCTGGGTAAATAAAACGGCTTGTTTATCTCAAAGCCGATAGCATGCGTTAGTCCGTCATGCCTTCATCGTAACATCAGGCGGCGCATTATACGTGATGTTAACCCAATACGCCTGACCTATCTTTCATTTTTTGCTTACTTTTCACTCTAATAAAGCGCTAAATACCAATTAACTCTGCTATTAACTGACTAATTCATCTAAAATTAATTTTAATTCCAATAGTTAACGCTACATTTACAGCGTTGCATATCCAGTTCCCCCATCCCTTGAGAGGTAATGTAGTAGAGTGATCACAGTTGAAAAAAAAGACGGGCATAAGCTAAAAATCTCCCACGTCATCCCTGAAACAACTAACCGTCAACTGGATCTCTTTATTTTTGTCCCCGGCGAACTGGGCCTCAACAGCAATATCATTGCTGAAGATGAATTTTTCCATAATGCCATTCAGGGCAAACGAACCTATTACAGTGATGTGAACCATTTGCCGCTGGTTCACAGCCGACTTGCCAGCCGTGGAAAACTCTCGACTGAACAATACCGTTTGAGCTTGAGCCTTTATGCCTATCAGTATGCTCTGGCGCTGGAAAAAACTACCCAGCAGCTTCTTGATGTCAAAGAAGAACGCTCGCGGGAAGAAGTCGAAGAGGTGGCCCAGCTTACCATGCGCATCCTCAAACGACTTCGCCGAAACATCCCAACGGATAAAAAGCTGCTCAAATATTACGAGAACGTCGATAACTACTTGTCATGGTTTACTGAGCAGCGCCTTCTTGAGCTTGTCGCCCACTTGCCAAGAAGCAGTGACTACAGTGAGATCAAATCGTTGCTTTTTGAGGTATGCGAAAAAGAATCGGAGCACCGAAGCAAGCATAACTACAACTCCTCCAAAGCGATGGAAGATCCAACGCGAATGTCGAACAAGATGCGCCTATTGCGCCGCTTGATTGAATATCCGGTCACGATGAAGGAAAAGACCAGCGAACTGGGCCAGAATACCCGTAAAATCGTTACCGGCTTTGCAGCGGGTTTTGTGATGATTTTCGTTACCTTGATGCTTATCAAAGCTCGAGGGGTGCTTGGGGATATTACCGCTTCTTTCATTTTGGTCCTGTCGGTTATCTATGCCGCCCGTGAAGTTTTCAAGGATGACTTAAAAACCATTCTTTGGCGCTGGGTGCGTAAAGGTAAGCCAAAGTGGCGCAAACAGTTTTTCGATGTGAACTCCAATCAGTTGATTGGCCGACAGCTTGAATGGATGGAATACTGCGCCTTTAAGGCTCTGGATAAAGAGATCAGAAAGGTTCGCAAGCACAAGGTGTCCCAGCACGAGGAAACGGTACTGCATTACAAGAGCACAACCCGAATGTCTCCGACTAAGTTCCTCACTGGTTACGAACAAACCCGTGAATCCATTATGTTGGATCTCCGCACCATCACCCGTTTGATGGAGAAAGGCTCGCAGAAAATCTACCAGCTCAAAGACGGGCAAGTTTCCAAAGAATCAGTAGAGAAGCGCCACCTGATCAACTTAGTTACCCGCGAAAAAGTGGATGACAAAACCATCTCTATCCAACGCTGGAAAGTTATCATGAACCGTTCGAAAATTGTCGATATCGAGCCGATTGAAACCTACAACGGGGAATAACCCTACACTCTCTCCGTTGTAAGCCTGCGGACAGTTGATACGCTTAAAGGGAAGCCATTGTGATGATCCCTCTATGAAAAAACTGTCCGAGCTTGTTTTCAACAACACCTACAGCGCCCTACCAAGCAGCTTTGGGGCATTTATCCAACCGCAGCCGCTTGATAATCCTTTTCTCGTCAGTGTGAACCCACAAGTCAGTGAAATGCTTGACCTCGATCCCGCTCAGGCAAACACCCAATACTTTGTCGACCTATTTACCGGCAATGATAATCACCCAGCGATGTCGCCTCTCGCCATGAAATATACCGGTCATCAATTCGGCCAATACAACCCCGATTTAGGCGACGGGCGAGGCTTGTTGATGGGTGAAGTACAGGCCTCAACTGGGCAAAAATGGGATATTCACCTTAAAGGATCGGGCTTGACTCCCTACTCCCGCCAGGGCGATGGCCGGGCGGTATTGCGATCCAGCATCCGTGAGTATCTGGCCAGTGCCGCTATGGCTGGGCTTGGTATAAAAACAACCCATGCCTTAGCCGTGCTTTCCAGTAATACACCCGTATATAGAGAAACTGTCGAGCGGGGTGCAACCCTTATCCGCGTCGCAGAGAGCCATTTACGCTTCGGTCATTTTGAGTATTTCTTTTATAGCCAACAGCACGGCGAACTGAGAATATTGGCCGACTACCTTATCAAACATCATTTCCCTGACATCGACCTACAACAAGATGATGCAGATCGTTACAACCAGATGTTCAAAAAGATCGTCAACCTGACTGCCGAGATGATTGCCGGCTGGCAATCAGTAGGATTTGCTCACGGGGTAATGAATACCGATAACATGTCAGTCCTTGGCCTGACGTTTGATTACGGCCCATATGGCTTTCTTGATGACTACCAACCTGGCTTTATCTGTAACCATTCCGACTATTCCGGCCGGTACGCATTCAACCAGCAGCCAACCGTTGCCTTGTGGAACCTTTCAGCCCTTGGTTATGCTATAACACCGTTGCTTGCTAAAGAGCAGATAGACCACGCTCTCGAGCAATACCAACCAATCCTGCAAAAGGCCTACAGTGCCAATATGCGCGCTAAACTCGGCCTTAAGGAAAAGCTTAAAGAAGACACACCGCTATTTTCAGCTATGTTTGATATGCTGAAAACACAAGGCATCGACTACACCTTATTCTTTCGTACCTTGTCGTCCATTCCGCATTGCGAACTCAACACTTCGGGCCATTTGTTTGAAGACCTATCCCAAGATATTGGCCCCCTGAAATCATGGCTTTCTTTATATTCAGAACGACTTGAGAAAGAGGCATTGGCGGATAGTGATCGACTTGATCTGATGCGATCTACCAACCCTAAATTTATCTTAAGAAATTACCTTGCCCAACAAGCTATCGAACATGCAGAAAAAGGTGATTTCACAATGATCGAGCAACTGATGGCAGTACTTCAAAGCCCCTTTGATGAGCACCCAGAGTTGTCTCATTTTGCCGAACGTCCGCCAGAATGGGGCAAAAAGTTAGAAATTAGCTGCTCTTCATAGCACTTATTTACTGGCATCCTGGCCGTTGAAACCAAAGTGCTGAGACATAGTTCACGAAACAAATAAACACTCTCCCCAGCTAAACGATACCTATCAATTCAGATAGGTATCTCTGGTAAAGTCTTGCGACACGTTTTAAGTAGTAGTAACCATGTCAAACAACCGCATTGCCAGTTTCGAAGTCGGTAGGCTTATTGCCCTTCTCGGCGTTATCGCTATCCATAGCCAACTTTTCATGACAGCCCCCTTAATCAACGGTGAACCTTGGTTAGGGTTGCTTATCAATCAGCTCAGCCGTTTCGCAGTGCCACTTTTCTTCATCCTGGCCGGATATTTCATCGCACCGAAGCTTGTCGCCCTTCCGACAAGTACCCTCAAGCAGTACAGCTTACCGTTACTGAAAGTGTGGCTGGTTTGGAGCGTGATATTTTTCCTCGTACCATTCAACCTACAACTGGCCTTGGAATCAGGCTACCTTGCAGAGCGCAGCGGGTATTGGCAATACCTCCTTTCCCAGCCGCTCAATACCCTGTTCGAGGGAAGCTTGGTGCACCTTTGGTATATCCCCGGCTTGGTCTGCTGTTTATTGGTGATAGCCGCTTGTTGCTATAAAAAGAAACTCAACCTGATCTTGCCGGTTGCAATTGCACTTTATCTATTTGGTCTGGCGGCGGGCAGCTACGCACCACTGACTGGTATAGAGTCGCCGCTGTTTACCCGCAACGGGCCATTCATGAGTACACTGATGCTGACAATTGGCTTCCTGATCCGGCAGAAAGATTGGCAACTCAGTTTTAGCAAGGCTTTGATGCTTGCCCTTATAGGAATGGGGATGCACTTAGCTGAGGCGCTGTACTTAACGCGATACGACGTGCCGTTCAATATGCATGACTTCTTAACCGGAACACCACTCTGGGCGACGGGTATTTTCTTCATGCTTAAGCAACGTCCACAATTTGGTCAAGCGATGGCAAAGCTTAATATCAGCAAGCACGTACTGGGTATTTACCTCATTCACCTGCTGATTATTATCTACCTCATGCGCTTATTACCGATGCTAGGCTTCACAGGCTACGCCAACGACATTCTGCGTTTTGTGCTTACCTGTATCATTAGTTACGGCCTAATCGCGCTTATTAATAAAACGCCACTTAGAAACTGGCTGCTGAGATAAAAAGAAACCCGGCATACATGAGAGTATGCCGGGTTATAAATTTAAGTGTTTACCCTTCTTTATTACTGCGTGATCACCGTAGACACATTGTGCTCAAGCAACCACAACTGTAAGTTTGGTGCTTTATTGATGTAATGGCTGACCACATCACAGGGTTTATTCGTCGAGGATGCAGCTTTCAGAGCATGATCGATAAGTGCCAAAACCGCTTCATTTTGATCATCATGCAGATATTCGAGAGATGGATGAGTTTGATCCAGCCCCAATGCAAACTGGGCCAACTGATCAATATCGACCACAAGCCCGTCAAAGTACTGCAGGAATTTTTCTGCCATTAAGGCATTGGCCGGCAATTCAGCAAGCAAATGAACCCGAAGGCCATTTGCACCGCGACACAAGCCTTGCTCAGCAAGCAAATCAATCGCCGTGGCCGATTCACTGAAAGTACGGACAAACGGAATAACCAATTCAATATTCGCCATTCCCTCGGCAATGCGAGCGCGTTTGATAGCCTCGCACTCAAGTTCAAAAGCTTTACGAACCGCTTTATCAGCCCAGCGCGAAACACCTCGCTTACCAATGAGTGGATTAACCTCTTGGGTTTCAAGCTCTGAGCCCAGTAATGACAATCTATGATGAGAGTCTGCACCTGCCAATCTTACCTTCAATGGCTTTTCCCCCGCTTTCTGGGCAGCAGAGATAAGCTTCGCAGCCAATGCAGAGACAAAAAACTCAGCAGGGTTATTGTCTGTCTTTGCCAATAACTGCTGTTGAGCATCTTCTGCCAAATCCGCTGGGTATGCGGCCGCGTATGGGTGAATCCCTATTTCTTGTAATAGATCATCTACAGAGACCAAGCCTATATCAGCCTGTAAATTAGAAAGCTGGTCAGAAGATTTGAGAATTTCTGAAAACTGTAGACCTGACTGAGCGCTATTTGTCATAAACCACCATAACTGCTTTAACTTGGGTTTTAATCAATCAGGAAGAAAATATAGGGATAGATCCGAGCACCAAGGCTTGTGATTCCGTTTGTATATCGACTTCCATTATTACCCATAATGAATGGGTAGATATTCACATAGACCCAACATACTGACTCAATCCGCTTGACGCAAGTGGGGAATCAGAAAGTTTTATCGCTTTGATTGATGAAACGCGTTGTCTTATCCGCTTATCCATTTTTCAGCTCTGGCTGTATACCAGCAAGGTATTGCTTTACCCACTGGACAAAATGGCAGCAATCATTGATCTATCTTGAGAAAAGGCGAAGTAAAACAGAAAGCGCTAGAATAAAAATCTAAGTGATATCACAAGTTTGGTTTATTCCTGCCGACTTTTGGGCTATCTTTACGCGTCAATAATTTTTGTTATACCGAGATAGGCAACACTATGCCAATGAAAACAGATGAACTCCGCACCGTTAGCCTTGGGCTTATGCCAACGCCAGCTGCGGTAGAAGCTGCTTACCCAATCACAGATGAAATTGCGGAGCATGTCGCCCACTCTCGTCGTCAAGTTGAAGCGATTCTAACGGGCCAGGACTCCCGTCTTCTTGTTGTCGTTGGTCCTTGCTCTGTCCACGACCCTGATGCAGCCATCGACTACGCAAAACGCCTGCATGCCGTCCAAGAGAAATATAAAGATACGTTATTCATTGTGATGCGTACTTACTTCGAAAAACCACGTACGGTTGTTGGCTGGAAAGGACTGGTATCCGACCCTAACCTAGACGGTAGCCTTGATCTGGCCAAAGGCCTTCACACTGCCCGTAAATTGCTGGTTGATATCAACGCATTGGGAATGCCAACCGCCACTGAATTCTTGGATATGATCACTGGCCAATACTTGGCTGATTTGATCAGTTGGGGCGCAATCGGTGCGCGTACGACCGAATCTCAAATTCACCGTGAAATGGCGTCTGCCCTATCTTGCCCAGTAGGCTTTAAAAACGGCACCGACGGTAACATCAAGATTGCGATAGATGCTATCCGCGCCACTCGTGCGTCACACGTATTCTGTTCACCAGCGAAAAGCGGTGAAATGACGATTTACCGTACATCAGGTAACCCGCACGGGCACGTGATCCTCCGTGGCGGTAAAATGCCAAACTACCATGCAGAAGATATTCAAGCGTCTTGTGATACTTTGGCATCCTTCGACCTCCCGACCCGTTTGGTTGTCGACTTCAGCCACGGTAACTGCCAAAAGCAACATAAACGCCAACTTGATGTCGCCGCCGACATTTGCCAGCAAATTAAATCTGGTAGCCGGTATGTTGCTGGTATTATGGCCGAAAGCTTTATTGTTGAAGGCAACCAGCCAGTTGATACCGACAATTTATGCGCACTAACTTACGGCCAGTCAATTACTGATCCATGCATTAACTGGGACGATACTGTCACCATGCTGGACATGCTTTCTGAAGCTGTAGGCAGCCAACAATAAAACCAATAGTAGGGCCAAAGACGGCCCTGCTTATATTACAATTACATCAACATAAAATTGGGATTACGCACATGCCATCTTTTGACATTGTTTCTGAAGTCGACTTCGTAGAGATCCGAAATGCGGTAGAAAACTCATCTCGTGAACTAGACACTCGTTTTGATTTCCGTGGTGTCGAAGCTAGCTTCAAGCTAGAAAAAGAAGTCGTTAAAATCACAACGGAATCAGATTACCAACTAAGCCAGTTGGTCACTATCCTCCGTGGTAACCTAGCTAAGCGCCATGTTGATGCGCAATCAATGGATCAAAAAGAGACAACCCGCACAGGTAAGTCTTTTGCTTGTAATGTTGAGTTCAAGCAAGGTGTCGATACTGCCGTTGCCAAGAAAATCGTCAAGATGATCAAAGATGAGAAGCTAAAGGTACAAGCTTCTATTCAAGGCGATAAGGTTCGTGTAACCGGTAAGAAGCGCGATGACCTACAAGCAGCTATGGCTTTGGTACGTGGCGCGGAACTGGGCCAATCATTCCAGTTCGACAACTTCCGCGATTAAGCCTTTCGGCTCTCGTTTAAAAAACCGCCTGATAATGGCGGTTTTTTTATATTAGAGCAATCCATATCCCCCCCCCAACATTAGTCTCTACTAAAAATAAACAAATTTCATAAAATGGTTATAGCGCTTAATTTCCAGCGATAATTATAAAGGCCATCTAAAATACCCCTTTCTAGCTAGCCTTGATTCTCAAGGCAGTGACAAGTTAAGTATTTTTTCTGTCACAATCAAAAATCGACGAAAATATATCCAGAATAATTTCTAACTATATTCCAACCGCAAGAGACATTAACAATAATTAATACATTTTCACCATCAGACATAAAACCCCATAACTGGATATTTTATGGTTTTAAACAAGTGCGCGAATATTGTGCAAACAGACGCCTAAAAGCGAAAAACCATAGTTGTGCTACGGATAATCCCCTATACTTGCCCGCGTCCTATTTAGGGTTCCAATTGTCATTATTAAAGGTTTTAATAAGTTAGAGATTTAGAGCAGTCATTACCAAGTAGCATTGTGCATGCATGGAATTAGCGCTTTTAGACCCAGGACGTCACCATAATCACTTTACCGTTTTGAAGTGATTCTCACCCACAACTCGCTCCTTACTTTGTTCATCTGAACTGCAAATAGTTGTTTGCAAAACTGCTCTTACTCCTTTACTGACGTTCCATCAGTAAAGCAGGGAAGATACACAGAAGAGAACCCTTTGAAGGCTATATAAACTATACCTATAAAGGAGATGTCCATAATGGACACTGTGAAAAACAATACCGTTCATTCTCAATCAACCACAAAAGCCAAGCTTGGCTGGAAAAAAGCCGATACCCTTTGGGTACTTGGTCTTTTCGGTACTGCTGTTGGCGCAGGTACCTTGTTCCTACCAATCAACGCTGGTGTTGGTGGCCTGATCCCACTATTGGTAATGGCTGTACTAGCACTACCAATGACCTACTTTGCACACCGTGGTATGACACGTTTCGTGCTATCAAGCTCCAACCCTGGTGCCGACATCACTGAAGTGGTTGAAGAACACTTCGGGGCCGGTATGGGTAAAGTGATCACCCTACTTTACTTCTTTGCTATCTATCCAATTCTATTGGTGTACAGTGTTGCCCTAACAAATACGGTTGAGAGCTTTATGATCAACCAGCTAGACATGGTTCCACCAGCACGTTGGATCCTTGCTCTGCTACTGATTGTTGGTCTAATGGCGGTAGTTCGCCTAGGTGAAGAACTGATTGTAAAAGCAATGAGTATGCTGGTATTCCCATTCGTCGCGGTTCTACTAGCACTTGCTCTATACCTAGTTCCTGAGTGGAACGGCGAGATTTTCAATCATGTTGTACCTGCTGAAGGTGGCATGACGTCTGTCTTCATGGCGGTATGGTTGATCCTGCCGGTTATGGTCTTCTCGTTTAACCACTCACCGGTAATTTCTTCTTTCGCTGTTGCTATGCAGAAAGAACACGGTGAAAACGCCGAACCTCAAGCACGCCGTGTACTTCAGCGCGCCCACATCATGATGGTTGTGACTGTGATGTTCTTCGTATTCAGTTGCGTACTTTCCCTGTCTCCGGCTAACCTTGCAGAAGCAAAAGCACAGAACGTATCTATCCTTACGTACCTGTCTAACCACTTCAACACGCCAATGATTGCTTATGCTGCACCTATTGTGGCTATTATCGCGATTACTAAGTCTTTCCTAGGCCACTACCTAGGTGCAAGCGAAGGTTTGAACGGCTTGATTGTAAAAGTTGCGCGTGACCAAGGTAAGAAAGTGGGTCCTAAAGCACTGAATACTTTCACAGCAGGCTTCATGCTTATTACAACTTGGGCGGTAGCAACTATCAACCCAAGCATCCTGGGTATGATTGAAAGCCTAGGTGGCCCAATCATCGCAATGCTGCTATTCATCATGCCGATGTACGCAATCAAGAAAGTACCGGCAATGCACAAGTACTCAGGTGCTATCAGCAACGTATTCATCGTTGTTATCGGCCTGATTTCTATCTCAGCGATCTTCTACTCTTTGGCTCAGTAAGCCATATAGTCGAACATGCAAAAGGCCATCTCTGGATGGCCTTTTTTTATACCAGCCCCTAACTCATTCCCCTGCCAATTAAATCCATTCGATTTTTTTAAACATCTTGTTCGCCAATGCCTACTGTTTGTCACGCTAAAGTCTGCTTACACTGAAACCATAAATAAATCAGGAGGCAAACATGGCTATTCGACAAATACAGTCCCTTATTCCCGCCCATCCTTCTTCCGATGGTGACGGCGTTCGTATCCAACGAGTCCATGGCTTTAACAATGCGCAATTTTCGCCTTTTTTGATGATTGATGAATTGAAGTCAGAAAGCGCAGCTGACTATATTGGCGGTTTTCCCCCTCACCCCCACCGCGGCATAGAGACGCTGACATATATGCTTAAAGGCCACTTCCAACACAAGGATCATATGGGTAATGTGGGCGAACTCAATGATGGTGGCGCGCAATGGATGTCTGCTGGGCGCGGGGTGATCCACAGCGAAATGCCTATCATGACAGATGGCGAACTGCACGGCTTTCAGATTTGGATTAACCTACCGGCAGCAAAGAAAATGCAGCCCGCAGATTACCATGACTTCCAGCCAGATGTGATCACTCAGCACCGTCAGGACGATGGTAGTCTTGTGCGCGTTATTGCAGGTGACCTAACCATCAAAGGAACAACTCTTGCTGGCCCGCTGCAGCAAACAGGGGTTCCAGTAACCATTGCAGACTGGCAAGCAGAGCAAGCAAGTAGCCTTAACAGCTGCCTTAACCCTGATTTCCAGGCCATGCTCTATGTCTACAAGGGCGCTATCAATATTGAAGGGAAAGAGGTAAATGCAGGCAATCTTGCCATACTCGGTAAGGGTGAAGGCTTAGCGATTTCAACAGATAAGCAGGCTGGCGTATTGTTATTATCGGGCCACCCAATAGACGAACCCGTAGTACATTACGGCCCGTTTGTGATGAACAGTATGGATGAAATAGAGCAAGCCATACAAGATTACCAACAAGGTACATTGGTATAAACATCCCCCCAGAAACTAATTGCCGACTTACTAGCATCCTCTGCGTAAGTCGGCATTTATATATGGTTAGTCTGGGTCAGGGCCTTTCATTTTCTCTTGAGCAAGCAACTCGAAATATTCTTTAGTCAGCTTGAACACAACTGGGCTCAACAGTAATAACGCTATTAAGTTCGGGATAGCCATCATGGCATTGAGGGTATCTGCAAGTAACCAAATAAATTCTAGCGAACTGGTCGCTCCAATTGGCACCGCAATAATCCATAGCACTCGAAATGGAACGATTGCCTTTACCCCAAACAAATATTGAATACATTTTTCGCTATAAAAGCTCCAGCCTAAGATGGTGGTAAAGGCAAAAACAGACAATGCGATGGCAACAACATAATTCCCGATCCCCGGCAATGCAGAAGCAAATGCCGCTGAAGTCAGAGCAGCGCCGGTTTCACCACTGAGCCAACTTCCCGATACAACAATCGCTAAGCCAGTAATACTACAAACAACAATGGTATCAATGAAGGTACCGAGCATCGCAACTAAACCCTGCGCGACTGGGTTTTTCGTTTGAGCAGCAGCGTGGGCAATAGGCGCACTGCCCAACCCCGCCTCATTGGAGAAAATACCACGTGCAACACCAAATCGGATGGCGGCCCACACCGCTGCACCGGCAAAACCACCTTGTGCTGCAACCGGCGTAAACGCACTAGTCACAATTAAACTAAAGGCCGCAGGTATTTCCGAGATATTCATAATCAGAACGATAAGCCCTGATGCAATGTAAAACGCTGCCATCAAAGGCACCAACTTACCGGCAACATCAGCAATACGCTTGATCCCGCCCATTAGTACCAGCCCGACTAAGATCATCATCACCAAGCCGGAAATCATCGGTGAAATACCAAAGCTTGACTCGACCGCTGCAGCAACAGAGTTTGACTGTACCGTGTTACCAATACCAAACCCGGCCAAGCCACCAAAAATGGCAAACGCCGTTCCGAGCCATGCCCACTTACTGCTCAAGCCATTTTTTATGTAATACATCGGGCCACCAACATGGTTGCCATTGGCATCCGTCTCACGGTATTTCACTGCGCATACCGCTTCGGCAAACTTGGTCGCCATACCAACTAATGCCGTACACCACATCCAAAATAAAGCGCCAGGGCCACCCAAAAATATTGCCGTCGCTACCCCGGCAATATTACCAGTACCAATAGTTGCAGAAAGAGAGGTCATCAAGGCATTGAATGGGCTTATCTCCCCTTTGGCTTCCTCTTCTTTTTCAGGGATCCTCCCCGTCCAAAGTAACTTAAAACCAGCTCCAATTTTCACAATAGGCATTAGCTTTAAGCCAAGAGTAAGATATATCCCTACCCCGAGGATAAGTACCAGCATGGGGACACCCCACACAAAGCCATTTATGGCTGAGATAAAATTCGCTAATGACTCCATCCTTACCCTCTCTTTTTATAGTTTCATATCAAAAAAACATAGGCGTCCTTGTCTATAACTTCAACATAGAGATGAGTAATGTTGCTAAATACAAAAGCTGAAAAGATAAGTAGATACAGCCCTGAACCAAACCTTTAGACATAAAAAAAGCTTCCAGAGGAAGCTTTTTATTCACATCAAATAGCACTATTAGTCATACAATGATGGCTCACCTTCAGGGCGCGTTTTAAAGCGGCGGTGCAACCACATATATTGCTCGGGCGCTTCCATAATTGAACGCTCAACCGCTTTATTCACGTAAGCAGCAGCGGCATCAGGATCGTTGTGAGGGAACGCATCCAACGGTGGGAAAACTTTCAGGGTATAACGACCGGAGTCGGTGTTACGCACCATCGCAAACGGAACAACTGCGCAGTGTGAAGCATCAACCAATAGGCTTGTACCCGTGGTTGTACACGCCTTCTCTACCGCAAACAGAGGCGCGAACGTCGAACGGCGCTTACCATAGTCATGGTCAGGGGCATACCATACCCGCTCGCCTTTACGAAGGGCACGCAGCATCCCTTTCACATCTTTACGGTCAATCATGTACTTGTTAGAACGGATGCGGCCATTGAACTGGAAAAAATCAAAGCAAGGATTCTTGTTCGGTCGATAAACACCTACACCCGGCGTTTTCATACCAAATGCACGAGCGCCAAGCTCTAGGTTCAATGAGTGAACAGCAACAAGCAACACCCCTTTTCCCTCAGCTTCAAGCTTATGGATGTGCTCCAAGCCTTCATAGGTCACGTGGCGTTCCACTCGAATATCAGGCCAGAACCAAGCCATACCGGTTTCAAACATTGCCAAACCAGTATTATCAATATTCTTCTTCATCAGCACATCACGTTCTTCTTGCGACATGTCTGGAAAACAAAGCTCCAAGTTGCGGGCAATGGTCTTCTTGCGCTTCTTAATAATGCGCATCGCCAAGCGCCCAAGCCCTTGCCCCATTCGAAACTGAATAAAATATGGCAACCAACTGATGAGGTACATCAAACCAACCATAAGTAATGTTAGCCAATATCGAGGGTGTAAAAGCGATTTAGTAAACGTAGGCGCTGTAAATTTACTCATTAGCGATGATATCCCTTTATTATTTTTATTCCGCACTCACATTATGACTCATTAAAACATGCCTTAGTGGGAGATCTATTTACGGAAGTTATATCGAACACTGCATTCTATTGCGTGGAGGAAAGCTATGCAAGTAACTGAAGTTTTGTGCCATTCATTTTCAGTTTACATTAAGAAATTGGACATGATTTGACATCCACAACTCAAAAAAGAGACATAAAGCCTTTTTTTGCTATTGATTTTGTTTATGATAATGATTCCTGTTATCAATAGTGATTTTTACCATGAAATATCTCTTCTTATTAGGCTTATTGAGTCTAATTTCATCAAACGCCTTCGCTTACTCCTCATCCAAATCGTGTTTCGACCTAGAGCCTGATCGAGTCTACGAAGTACAAGCTAATAAAAGAGTTTGCTTCAAGACAAACCTCATGGAAGCAAGAATATTTAGTATCGAAGATAACATTACTGCGTTCAAGGTCGGCTTAGATAACAATCACAGCAGTATACTCTTTCCTTCCGATTCGATAGCGGCCCACCATGCATTTTATCTAGAGGCTCCCACCCGATTCTACATCACCGTTAAGGGAAACAATGTTGGACTAGTCGATGAGAATTATATCTCTGAAAAGTTACCAGAGATGGAGGAGGTTACCCCGGAAGAAGTCGAGGAATGGAAAGCGACAGCTACCGATACTGTTAGATTAATATCTTAAATAACAAAGCCCCTTCAAGGGGCTTTACCAGTGCAACAATATTATATCTCAGCGATATCGTTAAGCGGGATGGGAGTGCAACTGAGCTTGCCGCTTCTCATAAAGGCTAGGCTCACCTTCTGGCCGGGTTTTAAAACGTCGGTGAAGCCACATATACTGACAAGGCGCAGCAAGGATTGATCTTTCAACGGCTTTATTAACAACACTCGCCGCTCGTTCAGGTTCATTACGTGGAAATGCCTCCTGAAGCGGTTCAATCGTAATTACGTAATCACCAGAATTAGACTCACGCACCATTCTAAAGGTCATCACCTCACACCCGCTGCCATCTACCAATAAGCTTGTACCTGTTGTCGTGCAGGCTTGCTCAACGGCAAAAAGCGGAGCAAATGTAGAACGCCGAACACCATAATCATGATCTGGGGCATACCATACACGCTGCCCCGTACTCAGTGCATTGAGCATACCTTTTACATCTTTACGATCGATTAAAGTACGGTTTGAGCGAGCTCGACCTCGATATTGCACAAAGTCAAAGCAAGGATTGTTGTTAGGGCGGTATATGCCTGTGCCAGATTTATGGATACCAAATGCCCGCGCTGCCAACTCTAAGTTTAATGAATGAACAGCAATAAACAGTGCGCCTTTACCTTCAGCTTCGAGTTGTTCGATATGCTCCATGCCCTCAATGCGAACGTGGCGTTTCACGCGGGCATCAGACCAAAACCAAGCCATTCCGGTTTCAAACAAGGCAAGGCCCGTATTATCAATATTGGCCTTGATAATTTGCTCCCGTTTCTCCTTTGTCATATCAGGAAAGCAAAGTTCGAGATTCCGCTCAATGGTAAAACGCCGCTTCTTCATTATTGCCAAAGCCAATCGGCCAATCCCCTGCCCTAAACGGCGCTGAACAACATAAGGCAGCCAACTTAGCAAATACATAACAAGGATTAATAGCAGTGTTGGCCAGTAACGCGGTCCCAACAGTTTAATTGAGAAGCGAGGTGCAGCATATTTGCTCATAAAAAAGGTATCACCGTAGGTAATTTCAGAGATATTTACCGACTTCAAACGATGCAGTAAATTGCTGCGAATTCTACCCTTGAAAACCTTACAAGCACAGTAAAATTATAAGCTTCAAGCCATTATTTAGCCGCAACACGCAAAATAATAAGATTCATGAATAATCTGCTGTATTTTAGGGCGACTGAACAATAAAAAGCACAGATAAAAAAAGGGCCAAAATCGACACAATGTAATAAAAGTGTCAATTTTGGCCGTTTAATTTAACTAATCAATCCTACAAGCTATATCTATAACTAAATGCAGGCTTAAAACCCTTCAACACCTTTCATATCTGGTAGGCGGTGAGCAATACCTTTATGACAGTCGATACAGGTTTTCGAACCATCAGCCAGTGAGCTTGAGTGTTGAACTGAAGCGCGTTGTGACTGCTGCGTAAAGTCCATATAGCTAAACTCATGACAGTTACGGCACTCAAGGGAGTCGTTTTTCTGCATCCTTGTCCATTCTCGCTCCGCCATATGCAAACGGCGGGCTTCGAATTTCTCTGGAGTAGAAATTGCCCCTGTTACCCAAGCCCAAACCTCTTTGGAGGCCTGCATCTTACGGGCCATTTTATCTGTCCAGTCATGTGGCACATGACAATCAGAACAAATCGCCCTAACTCCTGTACGGTTAGTGAAATGAATGGTTCCCTGTATCTCCTGGTAGACATTATCCTCATGGCAACTAACGCAGAATGGCTCTGAGTTAGTAAACTCCATCCCAGTATTAAACGCCCCCCAGAAAATCACCCCAGCGATAAAGCCACCGAGTGTCAAAAAACCAAGACTAAAATACTTTGCCGGTGAACGGATTAGCGCCCACCATTTTTTCAACCATTGCCACATACGCTTCCTCCCTTACTTCTCTTGATCGAGCAGCGTATCGAGATCGGTAAATGAGGTACCAACCAATGGTTTAGCATCAGTCTGTACCACATGGCACTGCTCGCAGAAGTAACGCCGTGGCGAGAGCTCTGCAAGGAAGTTACCGTCTCTATCCATATAGTGAGTGACACTGATCATTCTCGCCTGGGTTTCTTCCACTCGACTACGTGCGTGGCAGGCCATGCATTTGTTCGCATTCAAATCAACTTGGTAATTATCGATCTTATGTGGGATCACCGGCGGCTGCATTGGGTAGTTTCGCTTAGGGATCCTATCGTCGTTAATGGTTTTGTTCATCATTGGCGGTTTGGGCTCACCATTAAGGGCATGTTGCCGGGTCGTCGCCAGCTCATCTCCTCTAATCGCTTCAGTCGCCGCAATGACAACCCCTGTGGTAAACAACATCAAAAGCACAGCAAGTATTCTGTTCATGATTAACCTCCTATGCCTTTACCACTTTGACAGCACACTTTTTGAAGTCTGTCTGTTTGGAAAGCGGATCGGTTGCATCAAGTGTTACCTTGTTGATCAGCTGGCTAGAATCAAACCAAGGGACATACACCAAGCCTTTCGGTGGTTTATTTCTCCCTCTGGTTTCAACTCGGGTAATGATCTCCCCTCTTCGCGAGATCACTTTCACCGCATCTCCGCGTCGCATGCCTCGTGCTTTTGCATCATCTGGATGCATAAACACCTGGGCATTCGGGTATGATTTGTGGAGTTCAGGGACACGGCGGGTCATTGACCCTGAATGCCAGTGCTCAAGTACACGGCCAGTGGAAAGCCATAGATCGTATTCTTCATCCGGACTTTCTGCCGGTGGCTCATAAGGCAGGGCAAAAATAACCGCTCGGCCATCAGGTTTGCCATAAAACTCATAACCGCTACCCGGTTTGACGTATGGGTCAGAACCTTCCTTGAAACGCCACAAGGTTTCCTTTCCGTCTACTACCGGCCAACGTAACCCCCGCACTTCATGGTAAACCTCAAATGGCGCCAAATCATGGGCATGGCCACGGCCAAACTGGGCGTATTCTTCAAACAGACCTTTCTGCAAGTAATAGCCGTATTGTGTTGATTCGTCGTTGCTGTGCCCTTCTGTGATGTCTTCCAGTGGGTACTGGTTAACTTGACCGTTGGCAAACAAGACGTCATATAACGTTTTGTCTTTATAGTCTGGGTTCGCATCAAGCAGTTCTTTCGGCCACACTTCATCCGTTTTGAAGCGTTTAGAGAACTCAACCAATTGCCACAGGTCAGACATTGCCTCTCCCGGCGCATCAACCATCTTGTGCCATAGTTGGGTACGACGTTCTGCGTTACCGTATGCCCCCTCTTTTTCCACCCACATAGCGGTTGGCAAAATTAGATCGCCTGCTTGTGCCGTGGCCGTAGGATAGGCATCGGATACCACAATGAAGTTGTCTGGATTACGGTAGCCTGGCAGGATTTCTTCATTGATATTTGGGCCTGCCTGGAGGTTATTGTTAACCTGGATCCAATACGCATTGATCTTACTGTCTTTGAGCATCCGGGCTTGCAATACCGCATGTGCCCCGACTTTCTCAGGAATGGTGCCATCAGGCAGTTTCCAGATTTTTTCAGCGACTTTACGGTGTTCTGGGTTGTTCACCACCATATCAGCAGGTAATCGGTGTGAGAAGGTACCGACTTCACGGGCCGTACCACATGCCGATGGCTGACCTGTCAGCGAGAATGGGCTATTGCCTGGAGTAGAAATTTTACCGGTAAGCAGGTGGATGTTATAAACCAGATTGTTACACCATACCCCTCGGGTGTGCTGGTTAAAGCCCATAGTCCAGAAAGAGGTCACTCTAGTATCTGGATCAGCATAGAGTTCTGCAAGTTCGATGAGTCGTTCAGGTTTCACACCAGACATCTCACTGGCTTTTTCAACCGTGTACTCCGAGACAAACTCTTTGAATTCCTCAAAGGTCATAGGGTCAGAGTCACCGCTATCAGGGTTCTTGGCTTGTTGTTGAAGTGGATTTTCAGGGCGTAGTCCATACCCAATATCGGTAGCACCACGGCGGAAATTAACATGCTTGTCGACAAAGTCTTTATTCACTTTGTCGTTGGTGATGATGTAATTGGCAATGAAGTTGAGGATAGCCAAATCGGTTTGAGGTTCGAACACAATCGGTATGTCAGCCAGTTCAAAGCTGCGGTGTTCAAAAGTAGAAAGAACTGACACTTTCACGTCAGGGTTAGACAGCCTTCGGTCCGTTACCCTCGTCCAGAGTATCGGGTGCATCTCTGCCATGTTTGAACCCCAGAGGACAAAAGCATCGGCTGATTCGATATCATCGTAACAACCCATTGGCTCATCGATACCAAAAGTACGCATGAAGCCTACTACGGCAGATGCCATACAGTGTCGGGCATTCGGGTCGATATTGTTTGAGCGGAACCCGGCTTTCATCAGTTTAGAAGCAGCGTAACCTTCATAGATTGTCCACTGCCCTGAGCCAAACATACCAATTGCTTCGGGCCCTTTTTCTTTCAACACCGCTTTCCATTTTTCGGTCATGATGTCGAAAGCTTGATCCCAGCTAATCGGGGTGAAGTCGCCTTCTTTGTCGTATTTCCCGTCTTTCATTCTCAGCAGGGGCTGGGTCAGGCGATCATCACCGTACATGATCTTCGATAGGAAATAGCCTTTCACACAATTGAGGCCGCGATTGACGGGCGATTTAATATCACCATGGGTGGCAACAACCTTGTCATCTTTCACACCCACATTTACCGAGCACCCTACACCACAGAATCGACAAGGTGCTTTCTCCCAGGTGATCTGGGTTTTCGATGCATCCGTAACAACATTACTTGCTACAACCGGTATCGAAATACCAGCTGCTGCAGCTGCACTGGCCGCGGCCTGTGCTTTGATAAACTTACGCCGGGAACATTTCATTGCTTCCTCACTCAACTATTGCTTCACGGTAAAGACAATCACACAAGCTGTTGATTATTTTTATTACTAGCCTGTCACTACCTGTAAAAACCAAACAAAAAACCCATAGCCACCAACAACGGCAACAGCAAGAATGGGAAACAGTACAACGGTAATAAACAGAAAAGCCTTCAACTCAGAACGGTGCTGGTTAGCATCACTCATCTTATTCTCCAAATTTGATGGATACCTATAACTCTAGCTAGCTTCAGAGAAATTGATAACTTGATGAGATCAAAAACCTTAATTGAGAATGAGTCGTATTAGTTGAATCAAGATTTATTAGTGCAACGGCAATGATTTTAATGCTAGTGTGATAGTTAAGAGGTTGTTTAGAAAGGAGTCATGGAGTGACTATCAGCAAAACCAAGTCTAGCTTTTATCGACGGCTTTATGTCGCCCACCTTATTGATTCAGGTATAGCAACGGTACCGGGCATATTGGAGTACACCGGCATGCCGCGAAGGACCGCGCAAGATACCATCAAGAGCTTGGCTGATCTTGATATCGTTTGTACATTCAAACAAACGAAAGGCGAACGTAACCGAAGTGGAAAGTATGAAATAGAGGATTGGGGGGCGATCAACAAAACGTGGATCGCCGAAAATATTGCAGATATTAAAGGGGTACTCAATTACCCTTGATCCCTGCTTACCTTGCTGGTTACTTTTTCTTTTCCATCATTGCTTTGAGATCAGCAAAAGGATTGAATGTCGCAGCTTGGTGATCATCTTCACCCGCTTTAACTACACTGCCCATTTGGTTGTCGTGCTCAGTGTATTTTTCGTGCTCATGATCATGGCAGAACAAACAGAGTAATTCCCAGTTGCTGCCATCTTCAGGGTTATTAGTGTGGTCATGGTCAACATGGTGGACCGTCAACTCTCTTAGGTTTGAATAGACAAACTCACGGGCACAACGACCACAAACCCAAGGAAATAGTTTCAGCGCTTTTTCACGGTAGCCTTGCTCTTTACGAGCATACGCTGCACTGGTTCCATAAAAATCAGAAGACATTCTCTCACCTAAGATTGATAGATTTCGGCGCTAGTCTACCGAAAATTCGCTTGAGGCGCTGCTAAACAATAGCAAATTCATGAATAGTCTCACTGAATGAAACACTCAGGCGACAAAATGGCAGCTATTTTTATGCAAAAAGCAACGCAAAAACAGTGTATCATTTTATAAACGACCAAATGACAGAGCAATGTAAACCTTATTTGGTGTTAAATTAAGCGATAAGG